>JAITMT010000134.1 GCA_031277235.1 Tannerella sp. | reverse complement strand
GTGAAGCCAAGCGGCAGTTTCGGCGGCAATCTTTACACCAAAGGCGAATATGCCAATTTCGCGTTTCGCTTTGAATTTCAACTGACTCCGGCGGCAAATAACGGCGTAGGCATCCGTGCCCTCATGGAAGGCGACAACGCCTACAATGCGATGGAAATTCAGATTTTGGACTGCGAAGACCCTGTTTACAAGGATATTCAACCGTATCAGCATCACGGCTCGGTTTATGGCGTGATACCCGCCGAACACGGCGCGATGAAGCCTGTCGGCGAATGGAACGAGGAAGAAATCTATGCCGACGGCGATCGTATTCGCGTGACGCTCAACGGAAAAGTGATTCTCGACGGCAACATCCGCGAAGCCTCAAAAAACGGTACGCCCGACGGTCAGCAACATCCCGGACTGTTCAACAAAAGTGGACATATCGGCTTCCTCGGTCACGGCAGCGAACTGAAATTGAGGAATATACGGATTAAGGAATTGAAATGACCACCTCTCCCCTGCCCCGCTCCACAAGAGAGGGGGAAGACCTCACCCCGACCCTCATCACCGGAGGGGCAGACCTGTGTGTCTGCCCAAAACAATATGATACACAATTGGGCGTACACGCAGGTACGCCCCTACAAAACAACCACCCCGCTGGCGCGGATTTGCAATCCGTGCCATTCGACACACCGGTTACAAACCGGCGCGAGCGGAATGTTGCCGGGATTCACCCATCGTTCCTGCTACTGTTCCCCTCTCCCTGTGGAGAGGGGCAGGGGAGAGGTGCAATCTTCAAATTTTCAAATCCATAAATATCTAATGTATGAAGACCTTACACAACATCAAATGTTATCTATACGATAACGTACTGACGGACAGCCCAAACGATTTCATCGCCAGGGTCAGTTCGGAACGCTCGCTGAACGTGCAGGACGTATGCACTTCGGCTGTAACGCGCGGTGGCGCCGACGTATCGGCTGCCGCCATGGAACACGCCGCAAACCTTTTCTTCAAGGAAATGGCGTACAATCTCTGCGACGGATTTTCGGTGAATACCGGCTGGTTTTCGGCAAGCGCGCACGTCCGCGGCGTGTTTAACAGTCCCGACGAAACGTTCGACAAAACGAAACACGCGCTTTCGTTCGACTTCACGCAAGGCTCGCTGTTGCGAAAGGAACTCGAAGCCGTTACGGTCGAGATTCTCGGCGTTGCCGACGCCGCGCTCAGCATCGCGCAGGTTACGAACGTGAAAACAGGCAGCGTGAACGACCTCCTCACGCCCAACCGCAACCTGAAAATCACAGGCAGCAAACTCAAAATCGCCGGCGACAATCCCGCCAACGGGGTCTATTTCTCCAATGCGGCAGGACGCATCAAGGTGGATCCTACGGATATTGTGACCAACAATCCCTCCGAACTGATTATCGTGATACCCGTCTTAGCCGCAGGCACGTATAAGGTGGAGATTACGACACAGTATGCCATAAGCAAACTGTTGAAAGACCCGCGTACGGTTTCTTTTGATAAAATTTTAACGGTGCAATAGTTAAACGGTCTTTAACCGCCCGGTTAAAGGACTTTTAACCGCGTTGTTAAACATGCTTTAACCGGGCGATTAAAAAGATATATATAAAAGAAGAATATGCACAAATGCCCTAAATGCAATGCAGAATTTGAATTGGGTACAAAATTCTGCCAAAATTGCGGTTGCAATCTCGAAACGGAGTATATAGAAACTCCAACTTGCCCAAAATGTAACAAAGCTTTTCCTGCGGGAACAAAGTTTTGCGATGTTGATGGCTCAAAATTAGCATCACCCGAAAAGCTAATTCCCAAATGTGTAAAATGCGGGCGTGAATATACAGACGGAACTAAATTCTGTCCCGAAGATGGAGGACAAATTATTCCCGAAGCGTTGAAAAACAGTAACGATATTGATAAAATTGTTACGTCAATAGGACAGAGTTTTATTACAACAAATAGTGCAGGCAAAATTATTTTTGTTTTAGGCATTGTTGCGGCATTAATAGATGTTTATATTCTTTTGAATTATTCTTCTTCACGCTATTCAGTCGGTTCACAACTTATAGGAGGAATAGCCAATGCTTTTCCGCTTTATCTCAAACACAAAGTTATAGGTGGTATTATTGTAGCATTGATATTGTCGGGAATTGCTAAATTCTTAAACAGAATGTTGGGACAGGAGGATGAAACTAAATTGAGTCAATTAGGAGCAATTTGCGCTTCAATAGCGTTTTATGTTTCGCTTGTCTTTTTGATAGTCGGGCTGTTAGCGAAAGTTATTGTTGGTTACTAAAAAAATACAGATATGAATTGTAATAAATGTAATTTTCAAAATGAAGATAACGCAAAATTCTGTAAGAATTGTGGAGTGAAATTGAATGGTGTAGAGAAAAAAACATTAAAAACAGTTGGACCTATACGGCAATTGTTGTCCATAATTTGCGTTTGGGGAATTGGTATTTTAGTTTTCTTTATTTATAAATACTATTCAAGCAATAAAGACAAAAATAAACAGTTATTTGTTAAATATCAATGTGATCAAAACGTTAAGTTAAAAATTTCGGAATTAAAAAGTAGTAATTGGGGAGGTCAAGCTACGTATGCTTGTTGTGTAATTTCTGAAAAAGCTTATATTTACTATAATCCTCATGAGAAAAAAATTCGTGGATATATTACACAAGGAGACCAAGTAATAATTGCTATAGATACATATTCTTTGTTTGACGGAAAAGCAACAACTACGGGGATTATTGATGATTTTGTAGAAATTTTCTCAATTTCATTTAGAGACTATAAAGGGTACAAGTTCGACAACGATGGTTATTGGATAAAAAAATCAGATATTATGGAAATAACATATTAAAAACACAAATATGAATTGTAAAAAATGTAATTTTCAAATGAAGAAACTGCAAAGTTTTGCAGAAATTGCGGAGTTGAATTACCACGCTCGCGCCGGTTTGCAACCGGTGCGTCAAATAAACAACACGCACCGAATACAATTCGGCGCGAGCGAAAGACCGTCTTGAACCAAGATTTTTCATAATCCTGTCTACCCCGCTCGCGCCAGTTTGCAACCGGTGCGTCAAATAAAACAACACGCACCGAATACAATTCGGCGCGAGCGAAAGACTGTCTTGAACCGGGATTTTTCATAATCCTGTCAATCCTGTTTATCTTGTTAAAATCAAGGTTCAGACAAAAACCGCAGCACACAGTTATTCCATTGATTCAGCCTGTTCATGCGTTTTCCCGTTCACCCAAATTCTCCGCTTTTTTCACAAACTTAACATCGTGTGAATTTTTTTACTATCTTTGCCATGTTTTTTAAACGTAAAGCAATGAATACGCGCGTAGAATACATTGACATCCTGCAACGTTTCAAGCAGGAGTATGCCGACAAATATGGCATCACAAGCATCGGTTTATTCGGTTCGGTAGCTCGAAATGAGCATACCGAAGAAAGCGACGTGGACGTTTTGGTGGAAGCGCCTGTAATGAGTTGGTTTATGCGTATGGATATCAAAGAACAGTTGGAAAAAATGATGGGCGTCCCGGTTGATGTCGTCCGCAAATCCAAATTTATGCGCCCACGGTTTAAAGCAAGAGTTGAGAAGGAGGTCATATATGTTTGACAAAACGATAGTCATTGACGGACTGCTTCGTATCGAGGAAACTCTGTTACACATCATTGACAGAACGTCGTGGATAAAAGATGCAAACGATTTTGCAACTACGCCCCAGGGAGTGGACCTGTTGGATGTGGTAACGATAAGGTTAATGACCGTCGGAGAAGAGATCAGGAAAATAGATAAACGTACCAAAGGACAATTGCTCGTTCAATATCCCAATATTGAGTGGAGAAAAATTATTGGTATGAGAAATTTTATTGCTCATGAGTATTTTAGCATTGATGCAGCAGATATATTTGACACGGTGAAAATTGATGTAAAGCCATTACTGACAACTATTCAGCAAATGATTTCCGATTTGAAAAAATGAAATAAACAAATAAAGATACAATTTTATGATAAATTTAGCAATTATAGGAGGCGGACCCGGCGGCTACGTGGCAGCAGAACGGGCGGGGCAGAAAGGCTTGAGCGTCGTCCTGTTTGAAAAACGTGATCTGGGCGGCGTTTGCCTCAACGAAGGTTGCATTCCAACGAAAACGCTGCTGTACAGCGCAAAAGTATATGATTACGCCCGTCATGCCGACAAATACGGCGTCAATGTAACGGAGGCTACGTTTGATTTGGGAAAAATCGTCGCCCGCAAGGACAAGGTAGTCAAGAAATTGGTTATGGGCGTCGGCGCCAAGATGAAAGCGCATAACGTGCAGGTAGTCAAAGGCGAAGCGATGATAAAAGGTCGCTCGAAAGACGGTATAGAAATTGCCTGCAACGGCGAAACGTTTTTTGTCGAAAACCTGCTGATTTGCACCGGTTCGGAGGCGTTCGTTCCACCCATCACAGGCGTGCAGGAGGCAGGCGACATTGTCCTGACCAACCGCGAAATACTGACCTTGAAAGAACAGCCCAAATCGCTGGTTATCATTGGTGGAGGCGTAATCGGAATGGAGTTTGCGAGTTTTTACAACAGCCTCGGCACGGAAGTTACGGTGGTGGAGATGCTGCCCGAAATTCTGGGCGGTTTAGACCCCGAAATCAGTGCGATGTTGCGCGATGTGTACGCCAAACGCGGCGTTAAATTCCATCTTTCGTGCAAAGTAACGGAAATCAAAGGCGCTGAGGTCGTTTTTGCAAATCCCGACGGCTCGACTTCGTCGGTGAAGGGCGAAAAAATACTGATGAGCGTGGGGCGTCGTGCGGTTACGAAAGGTTTCGGACTGGAAAATCTGGGCGTGGAACTGGACAGGGGCGCGATAAAAGTGGATAACAAAATGCGCACCAACATTCCGAATGTGTTTGCTGCAGGCGACGTAACCGGCTTTTCGATGCTGGCGCACACGGCGAGTCGCGAGGGCGAAGTGGTCGTCAATAACCTGACCGGCGGCAAGGACACGATGCGCTACAACGCGATTCCAAGCGTGGTTTATACGAATCCCGAAGTGGCGAGCGTGGGACTGACCGAAGAAGAAGCGAAAAAATCGGGCGTCGAATATAGAATTGCCAAACTGCCAATGGCTTACGCCGGAAGATTCGTCGCCGAAAACGAAGGTGTCAACGGTCTGTGCAAAGTTCTGGTCGGCGCGAAACACGGCGAAGTGCTGGGCGTTCATATGCTCGGAAACCCTTCAAGCGAAATCATTTACGGCGCGTGCATGGCGATAGAGCAGGAACTGACGCTGGCAGCCTTGCAGGAAATCGTTTTCCCGCATCCGACCGTCTCGGAGATTTTCAGGGAGACGGCGTTTGCGTTCTGAAAAAGCCTCCACGCCGGCGTGGATTTGAAGATTTGAGAATTTGAGAATTTGAAGATTTGAATTGTCAATTGTCAATTATCCATTGTCAATTGATATACGTGTATTCCTCCGGCACCTCCACCGTAAAGAGCGTGCCGCAGGGTGTGCCGTCACGGGTCAGGTCTTCGACGTGCTGGGTGATTTTTTCGCGATTGAAGCGGTTGTAGATTTCGATTTGGCGGTTGAGGATGGAGAGACCCTGCTTGGAACTGTGAACCTGCCGGTTTTGTGCAGCGTAAGCGCGTCCCACGCCGTTGTCTTCCACGCTGACGCATACGATTTGACCGTACTGCGAGACGTGTATCGTCAGCAGTCCGCCCGATGCCAGCGGCATCAACCCGTGCTTGACAGCGTTCTCGCAGTAGGTGTGGAGAATCATGTTGGGCAGTTGCACGCTTTCGTCCACGCCATCTTCCACCTCAATCCTGAAATCGAACTTGTCCAGAAAACGTATCTTTTCCAAATCGAGATACATCTTCACGTAAGCCAGTTCCTCGGAGAGCGGACGGGCGGCTTTGTCCACCTCGCTCAGCGTTTGAAAAGTGAAGTCGGAATAAATCTCAAGGATATGCACCACTTCTTCCTTCGTGCGGTTGGCGATATAGTATTCGATGGCAGACAGGATATTGGCATTGAAATGCGGAATGGCTTTCAGGCGGATGGCGCTGATGCGCAGTTCGTTGAGTTCCTTCTCGGCACGGAGTTTTTCGAGCAGCGCCCTGTTTTTCCGGCGTTGAATGTAGAGCGCAACTCCGGCGCTTGCCAGTATCAGCATGGCTACACAAGCCACGAAAAACCAAGCCGTCTGCCAGAACGCGGGCTTGATGGAGAATGAAAACGATTGCATCTCGCTGCGCGATTCGTCCGTTCCCGCATCGGCGTAAATCTCAAACGTATAATAGCCCGGCGGGAGGTTGTTGAAAGTAATTTCGCGCTGTTTGAGCGGCTCGCTCCATTCGTTTTGAAAACCGGGCAGGCGGTAGTGGTAGCGGACGTTTTGCTGATTGGAGAAGCATAAACCGTCAACCGTTATCCGCAGGTTGTTTTCCTTTGGGTTCAATGTTGAATTACGCTTTATTTTCGTCCAATCGGCATTGTTTCTTGAACTTGAAAAATCAATGATATGGAGCACCACTTTGTCCGTCTGCTCAAAAAGGGTTTGCGGATTAAATTTTATTACATTCGGTCCTCGTGTCGACAAATATATATTTCCTTCAAAATCTTCTTTCATCGTCAGCCATTGCGGTTCATCCGCAGGAAAACCGTTTTCATAAAAATAATGCGCGTACTTGCGGGTTTCGGGATCCACAATAAAAATGCCCGAATAATCGGAAACCACCAGCAGACCGCTCTTTGTCGCAACAAGATTCAGGAATTGATTGTTGTCGAATTTCATAAAAGTTTCAATCGAATCTCCTGAAACATAACAGATTTCATTTCCGCGAATAAACCAGAGTTTACCGGAAACATCCCTGGAAAAGGCGCAGACAAATCCCGAAGAATCGTTCGTGAATTTCAGCGTATGTTCACCGTCAATGCACGAAAGCCCCGAGAAGCCACCCACCCACAGTCTTCCGGCAGAATCGGTTTCGGCAGCGTAGATGACGGATTTATCAATGACGTCGTAAGGAATTTTTTTGAGTAGTTTCCCGTTATTGTCAAGTATTTTCAAGGTAAGCCAGCCTCCCATGACGAATGTTTTTTCATCCATTTGGCAGGAGGTGGTGTAATAAATTTCGGGAGGCAGATTCAGCCACGAAAAATGTCCGTTCCGGTATTTCAAAATATCGGAATAGGTTGGAAAATACAGGGCATCGCCGATTTGTATCGAGTTATAGGAAAACGAACTGCTGTTTGGCTCCATCGGATAATGGATCGTTGTAAATTTATCATTTTCAAGCCGGATGAGCAAGCCTCTTTCCGTCGTAAAATATATTTTATTGTCCGTTGCAGGAAGAATTGAACTGACATTATCTGCCTGATTCTCATTGATTTTATATACTTTTATCTGGAGATGGAAAAAATTGTAAATTCCCTGCCGGGAAGTGTGCCAGAAATTCCCTTCACGGTCGAAAAATACCGCTCTCGGACTGTTTACCCCGTCAAGAATCAATTCCCTTTTCCCGTCGCCGGTGATGCGGAAAACGCTTTGCACATCACGGATAATGATATTTCCTTCGGGCGAAAGTGTACAGAAAAAATAATCCTCCCGACTGACCGGCTTTTCAAACTTGAAAAGGGTTTTAACTCCATGATTTGTAATAGAATAGACATTTTCATACCCTATGCCGAGCAATTCATTTCCGCGTTTCAGAAAGCGGCAGATGGAAACATTGTTGAATACGTTACGTTCAATTCCCTGTTCATCAATAACATACAGTTTATTTTCGGATGAAGGAATATAATACAGTTTTTCCTGCCGATCGTAATAGATGCTTTGATATTCAGCCAAGTCATTCAACCGTTCATGTTCAAAATGACGAATAAGCCTGTCGTTCTCAAGACGGAAGAGTACCAGCGAATCGGTGCGGCGGATTTCACAAAGTGCAAAACCCCGTGGTAATCCGGGCGATTGATAAACGCTGTAATTTAACGTTTTATCAATAAACGTCCGTCGGATGGAATCGGTTTCCGGATTGAGAATATGCACCTGCGAATAGCCGTAGATTACGATTTCGCCCTTGTCATTTTCCTCGATTTTTTGAATGGAATGGTTCAAGAAGCCTTCAAACTCATAACCGTCGAATCTGACTGCTCCGCTTTCGGTGGAAAACCACAAAAAACCGCGCGAATCCTGAAAAATATTTTCAACCATATTGGTCGGCAACCCGTCCTGTGTGGTATATCTCCGGTAACTGTACTCCGATTTCAGCAGCGGTTCTTCCACCTCCGCCTTTGCTGCGACGCACAGTAGCGTGAAAGCCAATATTGTATTAATTAAAGATTTAGACATAGATTTGAATGTTTAAATTTCAGGTGCAAAGATAGGCACGATTTTTTCATAGGCGACAAGAAAAGCCGTTTTTTTTATGAATTTGCCTCCTGCGTACATGAAGCCCCCCGTTTTATACATGAACGAGGCAAAGATTCCGTTCGCTGGCGCGGATTGGAAGATTGGAAGATTGGAAAATTTGAAGATTTGAAGATTGGTATCCGCAGGCAACGCTGCGCTCGCCTGCGGTTATGAATTGAAAATCGGCGGAGCCAAAATCCGTCCTTTCAGGACGTTCGGATGTGCAAAAGTATCTCCGAAGGAGATAAACGTGAATAACCCCCAATGAAGCGAAGCGATTGGGGGTAAAAGCCGGATGAACGGATAAAAGGACTTTGGTTTTCATTTTCAATTTTCAATTAAGAGAACCCCTCAAATCCGCGTCAGGACGGGTCTCAAGAGGCAATAAATTACTCACGTGAGCAGATGTTGCCTACATACGTGAGTAAGCATCACCCGCACACGTGAGTAGATATTAGCCGCACACGTGAGTAAATTTATCTGCTCACGTGCGTAAAAAATCATTCCGCGCGTTCAAATTCTGTATGCTGCGGTTTTGCGGGTTAGCCCGCCGAATCATTTCCTTCCATCGGAGGGGTGTCCGCAGGACGGGGTGGTTTTTTCCGTTCTCCCGTTTATCTCGCCTCCTCCCAATCCCTCTCCAAAAGAGAAGAATTTGGATGCTTTTAGCAAACGCTCTACGGACGGTAACCGCTTAATTTCAACTAACAAATGCAACTTTAGGTAGAAAAAAACTCTGCATCGGGGGCATGCCCCCGATGCAGAGTTGGGAAAAATTTCTTACTTTTAAAGTTGACATGAAAAAAGTACA
>JAITMT010000070.1 GCA_031277235.1 Tannerella sp. | reverse complement strand
CGACGAAGGTTTTTTGGAGATAGAGCCTCCTTTTGTTGTCAATGCCGCATCCGGCTATGGCACAGGGCAGTTGCCCGACAAGGAAGGACAGATGTATCATGCAACGATAGATGACCTTTACCTGATTCCAACGGCCGAAGTGCCCGTCACGAATCTCTACCGCGACGTGATTTTTAACGAATCGGAGTTGCCGGTCAAGAACGCGGCCTACTCGGCTTGCTTCCGGCGCGAAGCCGGCTCGTACGGAAAAGATGTGCGCGGACTGAACAGGCTTCACCAGTTCAACAAGGTAGAGATTGTCTGCATCGACAAGCCGGAATGCTCGTATCAGACACTGCAACAAATGGTTGACTATGTGCAGACGCTTGTTGAAAAACTTGAATTGCCCTGGCGCATCCTCCGGCTATGCGGCGGCGACATGAGCTTTGCTTCGGCGTTGACGTATGATTTTGAAGTCTTTTCCGCTGCGCAGCAACGCTGGCTGGAGGTCAGCTCCGTTTCCAACTTCGAGTCGTTTCAGGCCAACCGCATGAAATGCCGCTACCGCGATGAAATCAAGAAAACGCAGCTCTGCCATACATTGAACGGGAGCGCACTGGCACTGCCGCGTATTGTGGCTGCCCTGCTGGAAAACAACCAGACGCCCGATGGAATCAGGATCCCGGCAGCTTTAGCACCTTATACGGGATTCGAGTATATCAAGTAAAAGCCGGCAACGCCTGCCGACGCAGGTCAATAACATCTTGATTAATGTACGATCTTATCACCGTTTTGGGGCCGACGGCTTCGGGAAAAACCTCTTTTGCAGCAGCTTTAGCCCGTCATTTGGGGACAGAGATCATCAGCGGCGATTCACGACAGGTGTATCGCCGGATGGATATCGGAACAGGCAAAGACCTTGAAGACTACCGCATTGACGGCGTATCCATCCCTTACCACCTGATCGATATCTGCGAACCGGGCACAAAATACAATGTCTTTCAATTTCAGCATGACTTTTTCAAGGTCTTCAGGCAAATCAGGGAGCGAGGTAAATTGCCGGTTCTTTGCGGAGGCACAGGTTTATATATCGAATCCGTCCTGAAAGGGTATAAACTGTTGGATGTCCCGCAAAATCCCGAACTACGCGAATCATTGAAAGACAAATCATTATCCGAACTTGAACCAATCATTGCCTCCTACAAAACGCTTCATAACAAAACAGACGTAGACAGCGCCCAACGTGCCATCCGTGCCATAGAAATTGAAGTTTACTATCAGCAACACAGCAATAATACGGTTCCATCGGATGAATTTCTTCCCGTCAACAGCTTAATTATCGGAATCGAAATTGACCGGGAAGCGCGCCGCAAGAAAATTTCCGAACGACTTCATTTCCGCCTTGCAAACGGGATGATTGAGGAAGTCCAGCGATTGCTCGATGAAGGCATTCCGCCGGATGACTTGATATATTATGGCCTGGAATACAAATATTTAACCCAATACCTTATCGGTGAACTTTCTTACAGTGAGATGATTGCCCAATTGGAAATCGCCATCCACCAATTTGCCAAACGGCAAATGACCTGGTTTCGAGGAATGGAGCGCCGCGGCATCACGATTCACTGGCTCCCGGCGTCTTTGCCGACAGACGCGAAAATCGCGCGGACGATGGAATTGTGCAAAACGTAAACTGCACGAAAAAAACTATTTATAAAACAAAAAAATATTTATCAGCAAAGGAATTGTAAGCGAAAAAAGTTACTTTTGCGGATAATTAAGTTAGGAAATGAGTTTTGAATATTTCATAAAAGAAGCGAGAGCAAAATACGATTCATATAACGAAGAATGGATTAGAGCATATTTTGATGAAAAAAGCGGTGGATTCAATGTGTATCACAAGGATCATAAGTTCTCTAAAACAGGAGGTGGCGGCGAAGCAGAAAAAAAAGTTGGAGAATTACTTGCTAAGTACAATTCAAAACAAATTGAGTTTCTGCCCGAAAATGACAAAAGTCCCGATATTAAATTTGATAATCAAACTTGGGACATTAAATACATTAATAATGCTAACGAGGAAACTGTACGTAAATATATTGCTGACGCAGCAAAAGCGGATAACGCCATTTTTTACTATGAAAAAATAACCCAGTATCAAGTTTTAAGAAGTGCAATAATCAGAGAAACAGGAAAATATTTAAAAAGAGGGAAAATCAGCGAATTGCCTGATATATATCACATCAAAGATGGTTTGTTGAAAGTTTTATGGAAGAAAAATTAATGGGGTGAAAAAACACCCCATTAATTTTAACAGATTGTTGCTCTGTTGGGCCGGTGCAGAAACTCAGTCCCACAATGCAAAGATACAACATCTTTTTGAATCATCCAAAAAAATGGCGATTTTTTTATTTATCGGACTACAATTCTGACACGCAAAGCCAAATGCTCTCAATCATTTCACATTACTTACAAGCGATTGAAAAATACTGTAAAATCTTCGGTATTTACGAAATAAAACTGTAACTTTGTGGCTACTTTAAAAAAGTTATACAATAAATTTTAATGAATATAATTATCTTATTAGCAATATATTTACAGGATATTAACAACTGAAAACCAAATAATATGAACTCATTTACCAAACTTATCAATAAGGAGAATTTTTTCCTGCTGGCCGGCCCTTGTGTCATTGAGGATGAGGAGATGGCGCTTCGCATTGCCGAAAAAATTGTGACAATTACCGACAAATTAGCGATCCCTTATGTTTTCAAAGGTTCTTACCGCAAGGCGAATCGCTC
>JAITMT010000044.1 GCA_031277235.1 Tannerella sp. | reverse complement strand
AGATTTTGCTTTTAATATTCTGAAAACTAAAAACAGGCCGGTCAAGCAGGCTACCGAAATTTTTGCAAATTATACTATCAAAGAACTCTTGAAACTTTTATTTAGAACTTAACAGCCCTGCTCCGAAAGAGGGGTGCCCGAAGGGCGGGGTGGTGGAATTTGGGGGAGAACGGATGAACGGGTAAACGGACTTTGGTTTTCATTCTCAATTTAGGCGATGTAGACAAAAGTGAGGCTGTTTCTCTATTTAATTCGCTGATATTCTTATATTTGCGATATTTTTTGATTATGAGTAAAAAAATTGTATTTTCTGTGGTAGCAAAATCACCAAGAAAAATGGCTTTTTTCGTGGCAAACAACGTTATAAATGCTACTTGTGCGGTCGTCAATTTTCAGTTACCGGTCGCATTGATTTGGAAGAATTATGGCATTTATATTCGAGTGGTAAACAAACTTATGCCCAACTTGCCCAACATTTTGGCTGTTCGATAAAAACCATTCAGCGCAAACTCGACCACGCCCCTGTTCCACAACGCAAAGAGTTTTCTTGTGTCCCGGTAGTGATAATGGACACGACTTATTTTGGTCGCAATTTTGGCGTAATGGTTTTCAAGAACTCGCTCGATGGTGTCGTTTTATGCAAACAGCATGTTCGTTACGAAACCAATGCTTTGTATTTGTCGGGCATTGCCGAAATTTGCCGTAGAAGTATTAGTATTTAAGGGATTGTGTGTGATGGACGGCGTGGTTTGTCTGGTCTTTTTGATGATATTCCGATACCAATGTGTCAGTTTCATCAAGTGCAAATCGTGCTGCGTTACTTGACACGAAAATCCAAAACACAACAGGCAATAGAGTTGAAAAAACTGGCATTAAAACTTACCAAACAAAACAAAGAAGATTTTAAAAATGACTTGAATAATTGGTATTTATGTTGGTCTGATTACTTGAATGAGTGTTATAAATCGTCCACAACAGGCAAGATTTATTATACCCAATAAGCGTTTGCGAAGTGCCTATTTTAGTTTAAAAAGAAATATTCCATATCTATTTGTTTATCAGGAATATAAAGAGTTAATAATACCTAATACGACAAATGCTTTGGACGGTCAGTTTGCCGATTTAAAAAACAAATTATGCAATCATAACGGATTGTCTAAACAGCGGAAAATGAAGTTTATAGGGCTACACCTTGCACTATTATTTTTTTTTACTGAAAAATTTTTCACATTCCGATCCGTTTTAAGCGAATTATTAATCATTTCCTTAATCTCATTTCATTTATTTTGCAGAAATTATTAAAATTAAATTTCTTTTACCATGAAAAAAATAATCTATTTTAGCGTTTTTCTGCTGATATTCAGAATACTATCGGCGCAGGTGGAATTTCCGCACATATTCAATCCCGCAGGCGGCATCATCGACAATACGGAAAAGCCAAGCCGGGATGCGATTTGCCTCAACGGATCGTGGCAATTCATGCCGGTGTACGAAACCGATATGGCAAAATTCGTAAAGCCGCAAGTATTCCATTGGGAAACAACAGCCATCAAGATACCCAGCCCCTGGAACGTCAATTCGTTTGCACAAGGCGACGGCGGCGATTTCGTAGCCTATCCGTCCTATCCCAAAACATGGGAAAAAGCCGGCATGGGATGGATGCGCAAGGAATTTACAATCCCCGCGGAATGGAAAGGAAAGCGGGTGATATTGGATTTCGAAGCCATCGCCGGATTTGCTAAAATATACGTTAACAGTCAGTTAGCGGGAGAAAACTTGGATATTTTCTTCGCAACCCGCATGGACGTTACGCCTCTCCTGAAAGAAGGAACGAACGAAATCGTGGTAGGCGTAGCCAAGGCAAGTTTGACCGACGTTCCAGGACCTTACGGGCGGCGCAACTACGTGGCGGGGTCTTTCTGGGGGCAGCACATCGCCGGAATCTGGCAGGATGTGTGGCTGCTGGCTCAACCGGAACTTGCCGTGTCGGATGTGTTTATACAGCCCGACGTTCAAAACGATTATTTGAATTTGGCGGTAACCGTTAAAAATCAAACGGCGAAAATGCAAACTTTCACTCTGAGCGCTTCCGTCAAAAAATGGGAAAAACAGGGCAAAAACGACGTCGTGGAAGGTCCCCTGTCCAACGGAATCCTGAAGGAGGAAGTATTGAAAATCAATCCATCCGGAAAGATAAAATTGAAACCGGGAGACAGCATCGTCGTAAATATCGGACGCAAAACCGAAGGGAAATTGGCAACCTGGACGCCGGAAACGCCCAATTTATACGGCGCTATTGTGAATTTGAATGTCGGCAAAAAACGAACCGACGCCAAATACACCCGTTTCGGATGGCGGCAGTTTACCATTCGCGGAACGGAACTGCTTTTGAACGGTCAACCGATTGTGTTGAAAGGCGATTCCTGGCATTTCATGGGAGTTCCGCAAATGACCCGCCGCTATGCCTGGGGATGGTACAAAATGCTGAAAGACGCCCATGCCAACGCGGTGCGGCTTCATGCACAGCCCTATCCGTCGTTTTATCTGGATGTGGCGGATGAAATGGGGATTTGCGTGCTGCCCGAAACCGGCATCTGGTCGAGCGACGGAGGTCCCAAAATGGACTCGGACGATTACTGGATTTATTGCCGCCGGCATGTGAAAACCATGGCGCTGCGCGACCGCAATCATCCGGCGGTATTCGGCTGGAGCGTGTGCAACGAAACGCTTCCGGTGGTCATCAATGTCTTTCGGGCGCCGAAATGGATTGAGGAAAAACAGGTTGCCGAAATCAACGAATGGGTGAAGATTGTCCGCGAAAACGACCCGACCCGCGACTGGATTTCGGGCGACGGCGAAGACATGCGTCCTACCGACTTGCCCACGGTGATCGGTCATTACGGCGACGAAGGCTCGATGCGCAAATGGTCGTCCGAAGGAAAGCCCTGGGGAGTCGGCGAAACGGGCATGGGATACTACGGAACGCCGCGGCAAATAGCGGCAGTCAACGGCGCGAGGGCTTACGAATCGCAACAGGGACGAATGGAAGGCTTGGCGCTCGAAGCCTACCGTCTCATCGGTAAACAGTTGGAACACAAAGCCTCTTATGCCTCCGTCTTCAATATTGTATGGTACGGACTGAAGCCTTTGGAGTTCGGTTTGAAGGATATTACCCGCGCTCCGCTTCCCGAAGATGGAATCTTTTTCCCGCCTTTTCAGGAAGGACTTCCCGGTATGCAACCCGAACGGTTGGGACCCTATACCAGTACCATCAATCCGGGCTACGACCCTGCCCTGCCCCTTTACAGTCCCTGGGCGATGTTCGACGCGATACAAGCCGTCAATGCAGGTTTGCCGCTTCCGTCCCATATTTCGGAATCAATAGAGAAATCAATATATTTAAACCATCTGATAATTCCCGAAGCGGTAATCCTCGCGTCCGGCGAAAGCTCATTGAAAGAGCAGTGGACGGAGTTAGGCATTCCTTTCGGAGAAATCACCAAAAAATCAATTCCTTCGTTGCTCATTATTGACGGAAATCATCCGCCGACCGCTGCATCCAAACAAACGGTTGACGCCTGTCTCAACAACGGTGGTAAAGTATTGGTATGGGGCGTTTCGCCCGAAAGCAGAGACCGATTGAACAACCTGTTGCCTTATCCATTGGAATTAACGGAACGGAAAGCAACTTCATTCATTAGGAAATCGAACGCTCCATTGATCGGATCGTTGAGCAACGAAGATTTCTATTTTACGGAACTCACGCGCCAACCCGTGATGCAATACGGATTGTCCGGCGAAATCGCACGGCAGGGAAAGGTTATTCTCGAAGCCTGCAACACCGACTGGAGCCGCTGGAATTCCCGTCCCGAATACCTGAAAACAGCCGCCGTTTATCGAAGCGAACGCGAAGCTAAACCCGAAGGCGCAGCCCTGATCAGTTTAAAGCAGGGCAAAGGAGAGTTGTACCTGACAAGCCTTGATCTCGATCCCTTGAAATCGGAGGGCGAAACGTTGCTTCGAAAGATGTTGTCCAATCTCGGATTATCCGTAAAAGATATTCCGTTCAATACCCGCCGGGCATTTGCCTCCGACGGCAGTCTGGAACGCGCTGTTTTCCTGAACGGAAAAACGGTGGATGAAAAAACTGTTTTATCGATGAATAATCAACAGTTTGTCTCCGCCTACGAAACGGGAAATATGGAACCGGCGCAAACCGACGCGCAGGGATTTATCAATTTATCGCGCCTGCCGGATGTAAGTCAGGACGACAAAACGGTCTATCTCAGTTTTTGGATTTTCAGTCCGCGCTCGTTAGTCAACCTGCTGGTGGAACCCGATATGCCGAAACTCAATATGACGGTGGAGGGACAAACCGGAGCAAATGTCCATATCAATGGCGTCGCCTCGACAATGACCGGAAGAAAATTGGAGAACATGCCTTTGGAAAAAGGATGGAATCATATCCTGTTACAATTTGAAAGACCGCAGTCATCGAGGGACTGGCGAGCCAAAGTACAATTGGATTCAAACAATCCGGAATTTTTCCGGCAAGTAAAATCATCGGTTGCGATGCCGTAAGACAATTATTAATTTGTAAACTATATGAAAATTTATCATTTTACATTCATTTGCCTGTTCTTTTCTCTCACGCTTCAAGCGCAAAAGAGAATAGAAAGCGAACAACCCTGGCGCAATGCGCAACTTCCGCCGGAAGAACGTGTGGAGCAATTATTGGCAGCGATGACTCCCGATGACAAAATGGAGTTGTTGCGGGAAAGTTGGGGAATACCGGGCATTCCACGCTTGGGTATCCCGGATATTAAAAAGGTGGAAGCAATTCACGGATTTTCTTACGGAAGCGGCGCCACCATTTTCCCGCAAGCCATCGGACTGGGCGCTACCTGGGATAAACAATTGGCGGAAGAAGTCGCCAAGGCAATCGGCGACGAAACCAAAAACGCCGACGCCTTGCAGGCATGGTCGCCCGTGCTCGACGTTGCGCAGGATCCTCGATGGGGACGTTGCGAAGAAACCTACGGCGAAGACCCTGTTCTGGTTTCGGAGATAGGGGGCGCCTGGATCAAGGGATTTCAATCACTCGGACTGATGACCACCCCAAAACATTTTGCAGTACATGGAGCGACGCTCGGAGGACGCGATTCCCACGACGTCGGACTGTCGGAGCGCGAAATCCGCGAGATTCATTTAGTCCCTTTCCGTCATGCAATTAAGAATTACCAATGTCAATCCATCATGATGGCTTATTCGGATTATCTGGGAGTTCCCGTCGCCAAAAGCAAGGAGTTACTGCACGGTATTTTGCGCGAAGAATGGGGATTTGACGGCTTTATTGTAAGCGATTGCGGAGCCTTGGGCAATATGACTTCGAGAAAGCATTATACTGCAATTGACGTCGTAGAAGCGGCAAACGAAGCCTTAGCCGCCGGAATAGCGACCAACTGCGGCGATACCTACAATAATAAGGAGGTGATTGCCGCCGCCAATGACGGCAGGATTGATATGCGGAATTTAGACAATGTTTGCCGAACGTTGCTCCGCACCATGTTTCGGAATGGACTTTTTGAAAATAATCCGTGCAAACCCTTGGACTGGAACAAAATCTATCCCGGATGGAATTCTCCCGAACATCGGGCAATCGCCCGAAAAGCCGCTCAGGAAGCAATTGTGTTGCTCGAAAATAAAAACAATATCCTGCCGCTTTCAAAATCGATCGCAACCATTGCCGTAATCGGTCCCGGAGCCGACGATTTACAACCGGGAGACTATACGCCCAAACTGCAGGACGGACAACTGAAATCGGTATTGACCGGCATACAAGCGACCGTCGGGAATAATACCCGCGTGATTTATGAAAAAGGTTGCGAATTCGTTTCCATGCAGCCCTTTGAGCCGGACAAAGCCTTGAAAGCCGCGACACAAGCCGACGTAGTGATAATGGTGCTGGGCGATTGTTCAACCAGCGAAAGCGCCAGGGGAATTTCCCTGACATCGGGTGAAAACCACGATCTGGCTACCCTGGAATTGCAGGGAAATCAGCAAAAACTGTTGGAAACGATTTGTGAAAGCGGGAAGCCAGTGGTGTTGATTTTACAAGCCGGACGACCTTATAATCTGTCATACGCGGCAAAGCATTGCGCAGCCATCTTAGTGAATTGGTTGCCGGGACAGGAAGGCGGATATGCCGCTGCCGACGTGTTGTTTGGCGATTACAATCCCGCCGGTCGCTTGCCGATGACTTTTCCGCGACACGCAGGTCAGTTGCCGCTCTACTACAATTTCAAAACTTCCGGTCGCCGCTACGAATATGCCGATATGGAATATTATCCGCTTTATCCGTTCGGTTACGGCTTGAGTTACACGGATTTCAATTACTCGAACCTGAAAACGTCAATTCAAACCGATGGAAATGTTACGGTACAAGCCACTGTAACCAATACCGGAAATCGCGCAGGCGACGAAGTCGTCCAACTGTATATTACCGATCTGTATGCAAGCGTAAAAACCCGTGTCATGGAGTTGAAAGATTTTACCCGGATACACCTGGCTCCGGGCGAAAAGCGGGAAGTTACTTTCCGACTGACGCCTTATCAACTTTCGCTGTTGAACGACCAAATGGATCGCGTGGTCGAAGCCGGTGAATTTAAAATTATGGTGGGCGGCAAAAGTCCGTCCTACAAAGCCGAAGACCGAATCAAGGACAGCGTCGGATTTACAAAACAGTCCGACGGAGTGAATACTACCATCAATTATACCCGTTCATTCGCAGCCGATTTTGATATTTCGTATGCCGGAACGACAGAAACAAAGACCATTTCCGTAAAAGTGAAAAACAACGGGACGCTGACCGATGTCGGCAAAGTTCGGATGTATGCAGACGGGGTACTGACCGGGGAAGTGCATCATTACGAACTCGACCCGGGAGAGGAAAAAACGATTGCCTTTTCCATAGATAAAAATCATTATAAGAATATTACCTTTGCCACCAAATACAAAAGTTTAACGCAGAATTTTTAAAGAATACTCAATATCACACCACCGTCCGAGCCGGTTTGTAACCGGTGTGCTGGAGGGCACGGAAATAGAGTTTATGTCATGTCAATTGTGAAAAAACTGTTGAATGTAGCAAATTTTATTTAGTATTATTGAGGGTGGTTGGTATTACAAGTATAAACCCGAAACCGTTACGGTAGAACTGTCGTGGTAGAACAGTGAGAAAGAGTTGTTCAACGAAGTGTCGGAAAAAGCGGTGTACGGCGTCTCCGACGGTCGTTACACGTCCTACGCGGGCTACGAACGCAAATCGGCTTCGGACGAATGGAAGTTGATAACGCATTATCCGACGGACGCGCCTGCGCTCTTCCCC
>JAITMT010000024.1 GCA_031277235.1 Tannerella sp. | reverse complement strand
GATTTTCGTCCGTCATACACTTTTTCGTTTATGAAAATTGCCAACCCTTCGAGCCAGTCGCCGAAAATTGTTTCTTCGTTTGAGGAAATGTGAGCATCAACAATTCCTCTGATAATCTGTTCCGAAGTAGTTGCGTTTTTTGCTTTGAACAGGTAAGGATTTTTGCGTTTCAGCACTTTGTTTAATTTCAAATTATCCAGACTTTTTATCCGTTTTTCATGAAATATGCCAATGTTGGCTTCAACGAATTGCGTAACTTCTTTGATATTCAGTTGTTTCATATTCTATTGCAGGTTCCATTAAATAATATTCTATAGGGGCAAACTGTCGCCTGACCTCATCGTAATATTCGGGGAGAATTTCTATTCCGATTGAGTTTCTTTTCATTCGTTTGGCAACTTCAATGGTTGTTCCCGAACCCATAAACGGGTCTAAAACGGTATCGTTTTCCTGAGTGAACAACCTGATAAACCATTCGGGCAATTCCCGAGGAAATGCGGCGCTGTGATTTTTATTGTTACATTCCGTTGCCAAATGAATGACGTTTGTCGGGTAAACAGTTGCTTTTCCGAGCCAGTTTGAAACATTTTTTCCAAATCCGCTGCCGTTTTTTGCATTATCACGAATTTTGTCCGTTTCGCTCAAATTTTTCAATCTGTCTTTAGCCCAGTCCCCTATGGGCACTTTTACGGCATCCTGATACATATTGAATTTCTTGTCTTTATTGAATTGCAAAAGCCTTTCCCAAGCATCACGGAAACGGTTTGACCACTTGCCCGGAAAACAGTTTTTTTTGTGCCATATAAATTCCTCCGTCCAAAGCCAGCCCTGCTTGCGCATCTCGAGAATAAGTTCCATTACATACGTGCTTCGCTCGCCTTCAATCACTTTCTCTTTGATGTTCAGAATGAACGTACCTGTCGGTTTTAAAACCCGCAATAGTTCTTTGGAAACGGGCAAAAACCAACCGACATATTCTTTCACGCTCACGCCGCCATAAGTAGATTTTCTCTGGTCGGCATAAGGCGGTGAAGTGACAATTAAGTCTACCGAATTGTCAGGGATTCTTTTTAGTTCTATCCGACAATCACCCAAATATAAATCCGTCTTTAATTCCATTTCCGTCAAAATTTTCACTGCAAAATTACACTTTTTTCGTTTTGTTTGTATGTTTCTCGTTTATTTTTTTCATTGCCATATGAAGCGTTCATCCCCTTATTTTTTATACTTTACCAGCATAATTACCGCATTATCTTCTTCATCCAGACCGGCGGCGATTTCTTTTAACTTTCCTTTCAACTCTCCTTTCTCGCGAGCCTCAACAAGTTGGTAGGCTTCTAATTTTTGTTGAAAAGCGATTTCATCGTTTATGGTATACTGATACATATTTAAAGCTGTCTGATTGGAATAATCATCATTCGTTTCCAGAGCGATATATTCAACATCCATAAAATCCTGAAGAATCAGTTCCTTTTTAGGATATTTGACCGTAACATCGACCGTGATGAAACCGTCCGGAGATTGTCTGCCGTCTCCTCCACATCCTGCCATGATAATCAGCAGGATGGTTACCAAAATTTGATTTATTCTTTTCATACTGCAAATTGTATTATTGTGTTGTAATAAATTGCGGGTGCATAATAGTCATCAATCACTTCATCAATTCGGCCGGCAACTCATCTTGCGGATAGCTAAGCCCTGCATATTTCAGATATTCAGCTAATGGTTGAAGTTGAACTTGCTTTCTTCTCTCATCAACGTTTTGCGCATCCTCAATGGGCCAAACGTAATTTTTCCCATTGACGGTTGTCGTTTGACTGCCGTATAGTTGTTTCCTGTTACGGCGCATTCGTATCCTGTCGTCCATCAAAGCCATATCAGCCAACCTCGATTCACCTTTTTCTGCCGATTCTTTCAATAAGGGAAAGTACTTTTCCTGCATTTCAACCGGTGCGTGCTGTATCACAAGAAATAAAGCATTGTTGGCAAAAAAACCGACCTGACTGATTCCAAGCCAACCGTGTCCGTCAATTATTTTGATTACCTGCTCTTGATTCTTGCTGTCTTCCTGCGCTATAAGTGAAAAAACATACTTATATTCTTCCGAATCCGAATCCGAATTGCCGCCAAAAGTACTCCCGATACAACCTAAAAGCTTTCGCAATGCCTGGTCTTTAACGCGAATAGCCTCCAATTCATCCTTCAAAGGATTGGACGAATCTTGCCGGTCGTCTATCGTCGAAGTGGAAACCGTCACAGCAACCTGACTTGGACGCAGCACAATTTCTCTAACCCGCTCCTGTTCATCCACGTATGTTTCCATAGTGTATTTCCCTGACTGAATCATCGGAAAAGCGGCTGATAATTCCAACATATTCCCATCATTGTCTTTGATGGTTGCGGAGCCCAAATCTATCTGAACTCCACTAAGAACCTTTCGGGTCAAACCTTCAGGCTGATAGGCAGTTTGTGCAAAGGTGGCTGCGGTCGTCAAAAAAATCAATGCAAAAAATGCACAGGAGACTTGTTTTAATCGAGTGTTCATCGAATTTAATCTTTTATTGTTATACTGACAAGCAATGGATAAATATCGTCGTTATTCCAAACAAAATCTGTCCGATTATTTTTTTTCGTGTATATACATAATGCACAGCAAATCTTGCGGCAAAAATACGACTTTTTCACCGCAAAAACAATTTTTCTTTCAATTTCTCACTTCTGTGAGTATCCCATTTTTGTCTAATTCCACAACACTTGTTGGCATTAAATTTTTTTCTATCTGGGATTTGACATGTGAGAATGAATAACTTTCCAGTTACCGTTAAATTTTGAATATACAAAAGTCCATGCAAATCTACCCGTTAAAGTACGTCCGTCTTCAAGAGATACCGAATAGTTTCCGTATGTAGTAAGCAGTGCGATTGTTACAAACACTTCTTTCATTTACACATTGTCCTCAATAAAATGGTTGGGATTTTTGTCCCAATACTTTTGATAGACACGCTCATTCTGTCCGTCAAAGTTTAGTTGATACATTCTGAATATTACGGGGAAATTTTTAGGTTGCCATTGCTCTTCATACGAATAACAATAAGTCATTCCGATATTTTTCATTACATTGCCGCTTCCGGGATTGTTGACATCGTGGGTTGCGGTAATATATGGAATCCCTGATTTTTTCACCTGTTCAACCACCGCTTTACTTGCTTCGGTAATTATCCCTTTATGCCAATATTCTTTTTTCAATCCATAGCCAAAATCATAACTTTCCTGACTTCGTCAACGCGACACCCTAAAAATTTTCCCAGAATTTTTTGTCGAACAGCAGCTTGATTAGTTTGTGCCTTTCAGTAAGCAACATTGTTTTGGTGATGGTTTCTCCACA
>JAITMT010000555.1 GCA_031277235.1 Tannerella sp. | reverse complement strand
TTTATTTCTATGTTTGTCAACGCGTTCCCCCCCCCCCCCCCCCCCGAAAACCTCATTTTCAACAAGATAACACCATAGAGAGGCTTAAAACAGCCTCATCCGGCATGAAAACATGCCGGATCATAACCTCTCCACCTGCCCTCTTGACAAGAGTGCGATGGGATGCATCATTACTCTCTTTCTCAATGAAATGGAGTATAACAACATATTGTCCGCACCGGCTAAGAGGCTTTGACTGCATGATCAAGGAAAAAGGAAGCATAAAACATAATTTATTAATAGCACCGAAAGAAAGAGTAAAAAGATATGGATATGGGATTATTTGATTTTTTAAAAAAGAGTTACAAAAAAAAGTTAAAATGGGGTTCGTACAGGTTTCCCGACAATGTTACCGGTTCTTTAGTTAAAAAGATAAATAAAACCGACGACCAGCAATATTTATCGGCTTTTATCCTGGCCTGCTTCAAAAAGTCGCCCGAGATAGATATCCGTAATTTTGACCCCGTGAAATCGAAACTGGGAGATAAGCACAGATATATGCTTGAGCGTGACATCTTGGCAGCAGTGGCCATTTCAAGAATAACAGATCAAACGCTGTTGGCAGAAATGGCAAAAAACGTATGTTGTCAAGTGGATTTAGGTTTGCATGGCATTTACACTACGATATTTTTATTGCGTTTGGAAGTCGCTGCTACTCAAAGACTGACAACTGAAGAACTGCTTTGCGATGTCGCTATGAATGCCGTTTCGCGATATGCGGTAGAAGCGGCAATTATAAAGCTGAGCGACCGGAAGTCCCACGATGCCGGAAATCACAAGATTGAAGCTATCCGCCAAAAAGCCATTCAGCGATTGACCGATGAGACCTTACTTGCCGACAATGCAAAAAACGGCGAAAAAACAACTGTTCGAAAAGTAGTAGTAGTCAATCTGACTGATCAGGAAGTGCTTGAAAGCATCGCGAACTACACCGCTAAAGGCGATGTACGCAAGAAGCAGAAGTAAGACTAAAAAAAAATAGTGGTATAACGCTACAATCTTAACGGTAGAAAATATTTTCACCTGTTTGGGTGATTGACAACGCCTATTTCCACCCCGTATCTTTGCAGTGAATTTATCAGTATAAACCGCTCTGAAAGGGGCATAAAAGTAAAAGAAAATGAAAAGAGATTTTATTACAATTTTGACCGTTGCAGTACTTACATTGACGACGATTTGTACCGTAAAAGGGCAATCGGTTATAATTATGGAAACGGATCAAAAAAACGTGAATTTTAGTCTGTCCGGATCAGGTAAGGTAACTATTGATTGGGGTGAAGGTAAACCTAAAAAGAGTACAGTTGGTAAGAATACCAAATTCAAGCATAAGTATAAATCAAATACCAAGCGGACAATTACAATCACCGGAAATTACATTGCTGAACTGGATTGCAGCCATAATACGTTAATAGGTTTGGATGTAAGCAATAATACCGAACTGGTAAATTTATACTGCTACGGTAATAAGTTGACGTATTTGGACGTAAGCAATAATAAAGTACTGAGAGAATTGGATTGCAGCCAAAACACGTTGACAAGTTTAGACGTAAGCCAGAACCCCTTGTTGACAACATTGGATTGTATAGGACTTGCATTAACAAGTTTAGACGTAAGCAAGAATACAGAACTGGTAATTTTACGCTGCCACATGAATCAGTTAACGGATTTGGACTTAAGCAATAATAAAGTATTGAAAATATTGAACTGTCGCAATAATCAATTATCGGATATTGCATTGAATGAAATTTTAAAATCGTTGCCAATCAATGAAGAAGGTATTAAATTGGGACCGGATTTCGACATTATAAATAGAGAAAATGTTCCCGAATATTGCATAGACAATAATCCCGGAACAGCCGGTTGTGACGAGAGCATTATGGATCACAAAGGGTGGCTGAGAGTTAAAATTAGATGAATGACACCCGCATCTGCCGACGCGGATTTGTAATTCGCGCCGTCCAACGCTCCGGTTACAAACTGGCGCGCGATTGAAGCGAATGCAACGAGACAATGAAGTAAAAAATCGATTTTTTATAAAGTATAAACCACCCCGCAAGGGGCATAAAAAAGTAACAAGATGAAAAGGAATAATTTAATTGTTTTAATGGTGCTGGTAAGCATGCTGCCATTTTGTGCAGGTGCACAGGAAAAAGCATCCGATGTGCTCAAAATGTACAGGGGTAACGGGGCGGTTTCGAAGAAAGACAACCATGTCGGGTTGAAAGTGGATGAAATTTCATTCGAAGGAAACGGTAGATATGTGATTGATCTTGATTTTGAAGCCTCACAGGTAGAAGGCAACTATATGCCTTTGGATATCACAAAAGCTCCCGAAATACTGGTGCCTAAATTATATGTGTTTAATGCAGTCTCTCCGGGAGAAGAAATACCGGCACAGTCAGAGAAGCTGATATTTCTGACGTCTTCCGGTGACTTGTTCGCATCATTCGGAACATCTCCTATACAGGGTTTTGGTGCCAAGGTCACGGTCGAAACGGATCGGAAATTTATTCTGCTATGTTTTGAAGGCGTCAGCAATGATGAATTAAGAAACATGGAGACTCCCCCAATGTTTTTTATGATAGAGCTGAATGGGAAGAAATCCAAAGTGTTGGACAAGAAACCATATTATATGGGTGATTGACAATCACTGTTTCCGTATCGTATTTTCGCAGAAAATTTAAAACGAATATAAACCGCCCCGAAAGGGGAATAAAAACAAATAAACAATGACAAGATTTTTATTTACATCGATTTTTACCGTCACAATCTTTTTGTCGGCTTCGGCTCAAAAGCCATCAAAGGAACATCAAGCATCTGTAAAGGAAGCCATCAATTATGCAAGAGGCATTGCTGAAGTAATGTATGTAACAAATCCTGAAGCGCCATATTTTATTTATTCAGGTTATGGAATAAGTATTGGATTGGAACCACGGGTGGCGACTGTGGATACGCATGGAAACCTACATACTGACCTCTTGTCATTAGTCTATTTAAGTGGAGCAATTTCAGGAGGACTTACTACTTTAATAGTCCCAAAAACAGGCACTATCGTTGAGAAAATATTTTCAAATGTTAAATATGATATTGAAGAACTTACTTATAATTTTGAAAAAGGGAAATGTTACTCAGTATCCAGTTTGGTAGATTACAATAATAGAATCAATTTCTCCATCACTGAAATCGACATATCTGATTATACTTTCTATCAAGATGAGTATCCCAACCTGTTAGACGGAACGTGGGAAGGCATAGGAAAACGTACGATGAGAGAGTATTTTCATTACTTTGTTATTGACGGAAACACCATGAAATATGAGGGCCAAAATGGAGTATTGACTATTGAAGGTAAGTTGGCTTATAATGAGAATACCATAATTTTTCTCCCCGAGCATGCCTATGATAAAGGGAGAGAAATTAAAAATTTCAACCACAGGAAGGACAGACAAGCGTATATCTGGTATTATGAATTAATTGATAACGAGTTATACCTTGAAGGTGGTACGCCTTTCGTTGTAAGTAATAAAATTATAGGAACTAACGGTGTTTTTAATAAAATAGCTGACTGAGAATATAATGTAAAGAAATATAAACCGCTCCGCAAGGGGCATAAAAAAGTAAAAAATGAAAAATAGTTTTTTAAGACAAGTCGGGCTTTTGTTGGCCGCGTCTGCCGTCATGTTCGGCGGATGCACGAAAGACGGTGACGGTCCCGATACCGGCGTCGGGTCGGGAAGAGAGGTTGCGGCAACGGTAGAAAACGGGAGCCGATACGGTTTTGACGCCGTAAAGGCGGTGACGTACTATGACATGTACGCTTCGGTCGTGCAGGCGG
>JAITMT010000535.1 GCA_031277235.1 Tannerella sp. | reverse complement strand
TTTGCACGCAATTTATTCCAAAATTTCGATTGACATGGCAAACTATTTGAACGATGTATCAAGAACTTTCGGGGAATATTTGCTTATTCCCGGTCTGACGACCAAAGACTGTGTCCCGGCAAACGTTTCACTGCAAACTCCGCTTGTAAAATTCCGGCAAGGCTCTCCGGCGCCCATCCGGCTGAATATCCCGTTTGTATCGGCGATTATGCAGGCTGTCTCGGGTCCCGACCTCGCTATAGAACTGGCGCGCAACGGCGGACTCTCTTTCATATTCGGTTCTCAACCCATTAAGAATCAGGCGGAAATGGTACGTAAGGTGAAGAAATTCAAAGCCGGATTCGTAGTCAGCGATTCCAATCTTACGCCCGAAAACACGCTGTCCGACGTGTTGAATCTCGTCAGAAAAACAGGACATTCCACGATTGGCGTAACCGAAGACGGATCGCCCAACGGCAAACTGCTCGGCATCGTGGCAAGCCGCGACTATCGCGTGGAAAAAGACAGTCCGCAAATGAAAGTCAGGGAGTTTATGACGCCGTTCGACAAGTTGATTTACGGAAAATCGGGTATCAGCCTGAGCGAGGCGAACCAGATTATCTGGGAAAACAAACTGAATACGCTTCCGATTATTGACGAGGACGGCAATCTGGTGAATTTCGTTTTCCGGAAAGACTATGACAGCCACTTTGAAAATCCGGGCGAATTGTCGGACGAACATAAAAAACTGCTTGTGGGCGCCGGTATCAATACGCACGACTACAGGGAGCGGGTTCCCGCATTGATAGAGGCGGACGTTGATGTTTTGTGCATTGATTCGTCGGACGGCTATTCCGAATGGCAATCCGAAACGCTGCACTGGATAAAATCCAATTTCGGCGACAAAGCCCCGGTAGGAGCGGGAAATGTGGTGGACGGCGAAGGTTTCAGATACTTGGTGGACGCAGGCGCAGACTTCGTGAAAGTAGGCATCGGCGGCGGCTCCATCTGCATCACGCGCGAGCAGAAAGGCATCGGTCGCGGGCAGGCTACGGCGTTGATTGACGTGGCGGAAACGCGCGATAAATACCTGAAAGAGACGGGAATATACGTTCCGATATGCAGCGATGGCGGATTAGTGCACGACTATCACATGGTTTTGGCGCTTGCGATGGGAGCCGATTTCCTGATGATGGGGCGCTATTTTGCCCGCTTCGACGAATCGCCGACCCAGGTGCTCCGCATCGGCAATAATTACGTCAAGGAATATTGGGGCGAAGGCTCAAACCGCGCACAAAACTGGCAGCGCTACGGTATGGGTGGCGGCGAAACGCTGAAATTTGAAGAAGGCGTGGACAGTTACGTGCCATACGCCGGTAAAATGAAAGATAATCTGGATGTTACGCTCGGCAAAATCAAGGCGACCATGTGCAGTTGCGGCACGCTCGCGATTCCGGCTTTGCAGGAAAACGCCAAAATAACGCTCGTGTCCTCCACCAGCATCGTCGAAGGCGGCACGCATGATGTTATTTTGAAGGAAAATACTTGATTGTCAAAAAAAGATAACTCTATATTCATTAACATAACAAAAAATATATGTTCAGAATAGTTTTACAACCAACATCAACCGACGTTTCTATTCCTATTCCGCACAGTTGGTTTGGGCAAAAAGTTGAAATTATCGCATTCCCTTTGACCGAAGAACCGCAAACACATTCACAAATCAAAGTTATTCGAGATAAGGGAAAGCGAACAGTACCAATGGAGAAAAAGTACCTGTTTTCAACGAAGAATTTCAAATTCAGTCGTGATGAAGCAAACGACTATGAATAAGATATTTGCTCTTGATACGAACATTCTCATTTATAGTCATAGCAACGATGAGGCTGATAAATAGACTATTGCGCTGAAATTGCTTAAAAAGAATCCTGTTATATCCACACAGGTTCTTTCAGAATATATCAATGTCGTAAAGAAAAGGTTGCAACTTCCTAAAAAAGAAGTAATTGATATTTGCAGACAGAACATAGAGGATTGCACTCTGTATCCTGTCGGGAAATCAACGCTGAAGTTGGCAGGAGAACTGATTACTCGCTATGATTTCCAACTGTTTGACAGTATCATTGTTGCATCTGCGTTGGAGGCAAATTGCAAAATCCTCTACACCGAAGATTGCCAGCATAAGCAAATTGTAGAAGGAAAACTTACAATAATCAACCCGTTTTTGTAACTATAATTAACAAAGCGTTGGCAATAAACATCAAATATTCACCAATATAACAAAAAGGAACAGATAAAATACGAATAATTAAGAAAAATTGAATTAACGCTCTTATTCTCTCCAATCGAAAATCCGGTAAATTTTCCACGGGGGATATGTAACGGAAGTTCACGTCTTTGGGTGCGAATTGTTTGTGTTTGTGGTTTACCAGGAAAAATAAGCAATCGTGTCCTCCACCAGCATCGTCGAAGGCGGCACGCATGATGTTATTTTAAAGGAAAATACTTGATAATTATAGCAAGTTCGCCGCCAGTTCCGCCAGTTCGCTGCGTTCGCCCTTCACGAGGTTGATGTGCGCAAACAGTTTCTGCCCCTTCATTTTATCCACCATGTAGGCAAGTCCGTTGCTTTGCATGTCCAGATACGGCGAGTCAATCTGCTCGACGTCGCCCGTGAACACCATTTTCGTACCTTCGCCGGTGCGGGTGATGATGGTCTTAATCTCGTGAGGCGTAAGGTTTTGCGCTTCATCAACGATACAGAATGTCTCCGTCAGACTTCGTCCGCGAATGTACGCCAGCGCTTCGATAACCAGCAGATTATTTTTCAGCATTTCATCTATCTGTCTCACTTCCAGACTGTTTTGTGAAAATTGCGCCTTAATTACGTTCAGATTGTCGAAAAGCGGCTGCATGTAAGGCATGATTTTTTCCTTTTCCGTTCCGGGCAAGAAGCCTATATCCTTGTTTGCCAGCGAGATAATCGGGCGAGCCAGCAAAATCTGCTTGTACTGTTTCATCTGTTTCAGCGCCGCAGCCAGCGCCAGCAACGTTTTTCCCGTTCCGGCTTTTCCCGTAATGCCAATCAACTTAATATCAGGATCATTCAGCACGTTAAACGCAAATTTCTGTTCCGTATTGCGCGCTGAAATGCCGTAATTGGGCGTCCCCTTGTCAATTTTCTTGATCGTTTCGCTGAACGCATTGCTGCGGACAAGCACGCTGTTTCGCTCGCTTTCGAGGATAAAACACTCATTGGCAGCAAGTTTTATGTCCGGATATTTTGCGGTAAATTCATCGAGCGGAACGCCGTTGGACGTCGCATACAGGCGGTCAATCAAGTCGCTGTCAATACCGGAATAAGTCGGTTGCGAATGTTCGAATATATTGATATCCTGTACTTTATCCGTGTTGTAATCCTCGACCGGAATACCCAGCGAACGCGCTTTCATCCGCATGTTGATATCTTTCGTAACAAGAATGGTTTTGTTATCCTTGTGCTGCTCAGCCACATAGAGGGTACACGACAAAATCCGGTTGTCCGGTATGCGATCCGGGAAAACCTCGGCTAACTTAACGTCGTAAAGATCCTGTGTAACAACGTATAACATCCCTTTTCCCTCGCCGAGCGACGCTCCCCGCAGCGAAAAATCGTTTTGCGTCAATTCATCCAGAATGCGCACAAACTGACGCGCATTATAGTTAATCTGTTCGCTGCCCTTTTTGAATCTGTCCAATTCTTCGAGTATCGTAATTGGCAGATACACATCGTTTTCCTGAAAATTGGAAAGGCAGTTGTAATCGTGCAATACCACATTCGTATCCAATACAAAATTCTTTTTTGCTCCCATATTTTTTTCTTTTTCGGTTAAATATTCTTGTGTAAAGGAACAACTTTTTTATGAAAAAATGTACAAAAAATTATTTTTTATACTATTTTAGTATTTTTTAGGTTTTTTTAATAAATTATTTTAAATTTAACAACTACTTTTACGCGATTTTTTAACAAAAAATAAGAAATGACCTACGAGGAAACATTGTCCTATCTTTATGAGAAAACACCTGCTTTTCACCGGATTGGCGCGGGCGCATACAAAGTCGGGCTGGAGAGAAGTTTGGCATTGGACGCAGAAATGGGGTTTCCTCACCGGCGATTTAAAACCATTCACGTAGCCGGCACAAACGGAAAAGGTTCCGTTTCGCATTTGATTTCCGCCGTTTTGCAGAGTTCCGGCTATAAAATCGGGCTTTACACATCGCCGCATCTCGTGGATTTCAGGGAACGGATACGGCTGAACGGCGTTATGATTCCCAAACATTATGTGGTGGAATTTGTGCGCAAATATCAAAGGGCGATTAAACTCGTCAAACCTTCCTTTTTTGAACTGACTTCGGCGATGGCTTTCGATTATTTCAGGCATAAAAAAGTGCATTACGCCATCATCGAAACGGGCATGGGAGGGCGTTTGGACAGTACTAACATTATTACGCCCATCCTCAGCATCATTACCGGCATCAGTTACGACCACCGTCAGTATCTGGGCAATACGTTGACGGAAATTGCCGCGGAAAAAGCCGGGATTATCAAACAGTACGTCCCGGTTGTCATCGGCGACGGAACGACCTACGAAGTGAGGCAACTTTTCAAAAAGAAAGCCGCCGAATGTTCGTCTATCATTACTTTTTCCGCTGAAAATGAAGTACTTACCAACGCCTTGATGTTACCGGATTATTCCTGGGATTTTTTCGTGAAGGAGCACGGGCTTGTGCACGGCGAATTGCGCGGTTTGTTTCAGAAATCGAATGCCGTAACCGTGCTGGAATCGCTTAAAATCATGGCAAGCCAGGGAATCCGGACGCGAAAAAATGCGCTCGAAACCGGATTTTCGCAAGTCTGCGAACTGACCGGCTTGATGGGACGCTGGGACGAAATCAGCAGGGAGCCGAAAGTCATCTGCGACATCGGGCACAACGAAGGCGCCTGGCGAAACAATGCCGCCATGCTCGAGAACGAAATAAAAAAGCACGATAAACTACACATGGTCATCGGTTTATCAAGCGACAAGGAAATAGATACCATTCTGAAATACATGCCTAAAAAAGCCGTTTATTATTTTACGAACGCTTCGAGCGACAGGGCTTTGCCGGCAGAAGAATTAGCCGAAAAAGGCAGGGAAAACAGTCTCAACGGCGCTGTCTATAAAACCGTGAAAGAGGCTGTTTACAAAGCCATTAGCAGCGCCGCGAAAGAAGATACGGTTTTCATCGGCGGCAGCGCTTTTGTCGTAGGCGAAGCCTATCCATTATTCTCAACAACAATTAATTAAATCCATTATTATGACTGAAAAAGTAATTACTACATTACGCGACAGTACGGCGGCTCGCTGGACTGCCCTCGTATTTCTGGCGTTTGCGATGTTTTGTTCCTATATTTTCATGGACATCCTGTCGCCCGTCAAGGACTTGATGCAATCTACAAGAGGTTGGAGTTCAACCGCTTTCGGTACGATGCAGGGGTCGGAAACATTTTTGAATGTTTTTATTTTCTTCCTGATTTTTGCAGGAATTATCCTGGACAAAATGGGCGTGCGTTTTACGGCTGTTTTGTCGGGCGCAGTGATGCTCGTCGGCGCGTGCATCAAATGGTACGCCGTTACGAAAAATTTTGAAGGTAGCGGCTTGGAAACGTGGTTTACCAACAATCTGAACTACATTCCGGGGTTTGAAGAACTCGGAGTCTCACCGTTTTACCGCGAAATGCCCGCCTCCGCGAAAGTCGCCTCCGTGGGCTTTATGATTTTCGGCTGCGGGGTGGAAATGGCGGGAATTACCGTTTCGCGCGGAATCGTTAAGTGGTTCAAAGGCAGGGAAATGGCGCTGGCAATGGGTTCGGAAATGGCGCTGGCGCGTCTGGGCGTGGCTACCTGCATGATTTTTTCACCGTTCATCGCCAAATGGGGCGCTACGATGGCTGACGGAAAACTTGATTTACAGAGAGTTCACGTGGAAAATTCCGTCGCTTTCGGCGTGATTTTATTGCTGATTGCCCTGATCATGTTTATTGTCTATTTCTTCATGGACAAGAAACTGGACGCGCAAACGGGCGAGGCGGAAGAAAAGGACGATCCGTTCAGAATCAGCGACTTGAAAAGTATCCTGGCAAGCAGTGGTTTCTGGCTGGTGGCTTTGCTTTGCGTGTTGTATTATTCTGCAATTTTCCCTTTCCAAAAGTATGCGGTGAATATGCTGCAATGCAATTTGACTTTTGGCGCTGCGGAAGGATTCTGGGCGGGAAATACCGTTACCATCATACAGTATTTGATTATGCTGGTCGTTGCCGCCGCCGCTTTTGCCAGCAATTTCAGCGCCGGAACCAAAAAAATCGTCTTGCTGGCGGTTGCCGTTGTTTCCTTAATTACCTTCTGTGTAATGGGTTACATGCGCCAGTCGGCAGAAACTATTTTTGCGGTATTCCCGCTGTTGGCGGTCGGGATTACGCCCATCCTCGGTAAATACGTGGATACCAAGGGTAAAGCGGCTTCCATGCTGATGATTGGTTCTTTGCTGCTGATTGCCTGTCACTTGACGTTTGCGTTTATTTTGCCGATGTTCAAAGGCAATGAAATCGGCGGCGTGGTGGTGGCTTATATCACGATTCTGGTGCTGGGCGCGTCTTTTTCGCTGGTGCCCGCATCTTTGTGGCCTTCCGTACCTAAATTGGTGAACAGCAAGGTTATAGGTTCGGCTTATGCCCTGATTTTCTGGATTCAGAATATCGGTTTGTGGTTGTTCCCGCTGTTAATCGGTAAAATTCTGGACGCCTCCAATCCCGGAATAGTCAAAGCATTGGCAGACGGAACGATGACGCCCGAAGTTGCCGCCGCATCGTACAACTACACCAATCCACTCGTGTTGCTTGCCGGTCTGGGCGTTGCCGCGCTGATTCTGGGCTTCATTCTCAAAGGCGTTGACCGGAAAAAGGGACTGGGACTGGAATTGCCGAATATCAAGTGATTGGGGTGAACGGAAGAACGGATAAACGGATAAACGGGTTACTACCATAGGGGGTGCACCTGCGTGTGCACCTTTCTACGATGTATAAAATTGATAATAAGAGAATTATAAATCCTAATAATAAGATTCTGCGGAAATAACTGCTTTACTGTTCCTCCGGATAGACCGGCATTTCCCTCACTTCATACACGACGTCGAAACGTCCGTGCGTGATGCGTCCGCCGCTGAACGTACCGCTGAGGATTTTTTGCTCCCGGTCGAAGCGCGTGATTTTCACTTCGCCCGAACCCAGCGATTCGGAATCAAATAGTGCATCTTCAAATGTACATGTTTGATTTTCAGTAGGTTGATTGATAATAAAAGTGATATAACTCTCCAATCTTACTTCTACCTTGACTTCAAACAAATTTTGTTCCCGGTAGTACCAAAAGGTCAATGGCTGGTTCAGATACCGCCCGCTCGTGTAAACCCAGCCATCCACCAGACAGCCGAAAGTGTTGTTGCCCGAAGTCGTCTCTTCCGGCATAACTGTCGGGTCAATATATTTATCTTCAGACTCACAGGATAAACAGGATGAAAGAAAAAAAACGGATAGAAAGAAAACGATTATTTTTTTCATGGAATTTGAATTTTTAGAATGAAAATTTTAGACCAAGCGAAACCGCTAACCGGTTGAAATTAAAGGTTGGACCCTTCATTTTCACGGTAATATCTTCGTCGTGATAATGAACTTTCGTTTTCTGCAAACTGCCTCCAAGCGCCATAAACTGCAACGAAATTCCGATCCGTTCCGTAACGTTATAAATTCCTCTTGCAGCAAGATTCAGCGCAAAGGCACTACCTGTCACTTTCCGGTCTTTTTCATACAACACACTGTTATTCAGATACCAAAGACAACCCAGTCCACCATTGAACGAAAGCGAAAACTGCCTGTAAACAGGAAACAGCATGCCCGCCTGTGGCGCTATATAATGCGTAAAAATCCGGTCTGAACTGTTTGTCAACTCGCTACCGGCAGTGAAACCCGAATAGTGCAATCCTAACATCAATATTCTGTATTTATAAAAAAGTTGTGCGTCCCAAGTCCCGCCATCATTGAATATGTTTTTGTAACTGCCTGAAATATCGGTAAGCCCCGGTATGTCGGAAGGCAAATAGCCATAGCCGCCGTGAACGAATCCAACCAATGAATGCCGTCGCGGTTCATCAGCATTTGCCACAAAACAAAACGTTGATAATAAGAACATTATAAACACCGTATGTTTCATACAATTAAAAATTAGACATGAATACGCCGTAAAGATAAGCATTTTTTTCACAATATGACGTACGCAATCGGAAATAAAATAAAAAAGTGTTACCTTTGCAACGGTAAATCAAATAAAGCGAAACCTATGAGTACAATTTCGGTAACTGTTGAACAAGCCGGTCATGCAATCATGCTGGCGGAATGGTTAAAAAATATCCGTTTCGTGAAGAGTGTTACTATTGATACGGACAAAACCGCAAACGGAAATGTGGAGGCTATACAAAAAGCGTTAGACTCCATTCAGTCAAAACATTTATTTACAGACATTAACGACCCCGTTGTTTACCAAAGACGTCTTAGAGATGAATGGAGATAATTTCTTGATTGATACCAAACATGGATGATTTTAAAAACATTCACGGATTGAAAATGTTGGATCCATTATAATTTTAACAAATCGCTTTTTCACAACTTCAAAACCTCTTTCCCTTCCGCAACGCCGCTATCGTTGCAGGCGTCTATACGGAAATAATACTCCTGATCAATGACCAAACTCCTAAATTCCGCGGATTACAAATCCGCCGGGACGGGAAGATTTATTTGGTCAGTGTTGGAAATAAAATAAAAAAGTGCTACCTTTGCAACGGAAAATCAAATAAAAACCGGGATGGAAACATTTATTGACCGAATAACCATAAATGCCGATATATGTCATGGCAAGCCCACCATCAGGAACATGCGCTATCCTGTGGAAATGATTCTCGAATTGTTATCTTCGGGAATGACTTGGGATGAAATTACGGAAGATTATCCTGCTATTAATCAGGATGATATCCGTGCATGTCTGCTTTTCGCCTCCCAACTTGCCAAAGTGAAAACCGTGCGTAAACTGATAGCATGAAATTCCTTGTAGATGCCCAGTTACCGTATGGAATTGCTTTATTTTTAAGGGATAAAGGCTTCGACGTCCTGCATACGAATGATCTTCCCGATAAAGAATGCACGTCAGACAGTCGAATCAGGAGCATCTCTGTGGCGGAAAATCGAATAGTCATTACCAAAGATTATGATTTCGTTGATTCTCACATTCTTATGAAAATCCCCGAAAAACTGCTTATCGTAACAACCGGCAATATCAAAAACAGGCAACTGTTTGATTTATGGCGAAACAATTGGGAATTAATTATCCGGTTGTTTGAAACATGGAACTTGGTAGAATTGAGTAAGGAAGATGTTGTTGCTCAATGACTTCCTATCCAGAGTAATCTCACAACTTCAAAACCTCCTTCCCTTCCGCAACGCCGCTATCGTTGCAGGCGTCTATGCGGAAATAATACTCCTGATCAACGACCAAACTTCTGACAGTAAGCGAAGTATCCGACCATACCTGATAATGATTCCAAAGTTTGTCGGGCGCAATTCCGTAGCGGACAATATACCCGTCCGCATTTTCGACTTTGTCCCAGCGGATTTCGGCGATACGCCTGTCTTCCAACCGTTTGGCGGTGAAATGCGGAACGGCTTGGGGAACTTCGTCGCCGCCGTTTCCGAAAATGCGCAATTCATTGACGGCAAAACGACCGTATCCCGCCACCTCGCCCATGTTGGTAATTTTAACGTAACGGGCTGTTACAGGGATAGTTAATTGCACATAATCGTGGGGAGTATCCTTTTTCGCATCCGACTTGTCGAACAGGGTTTTCCAGTTTTTCGAGTCACCGGAATATTCCGCCCTGTATTTTGTGGTGAAACCCGTTTTCCGACCTTCGTTGTAGGTCGTTTCCGATTCGTAAAAATTTGTTTGCAAGGCATTTACGGTACATTCCTTTCCCAAATCCACCATCAGCCACTCGCCCGCATCGCCGCTTGCTGCGCTCCAGTGAGTCTTAATATCCTCATCAACAGCATTTTCCTGCGAGCCGACATTGGACGAAACCGTAACCGTTTTCCCTTTCGACAGCAGATTCCAGTGCGGCGAATTATCCGCACACGGGTCGGTCGCCACGCCCGGAAGATATTGCGGATAATCGCCGAAAACCGTATTGGCATGGAGCAAACCGTCCGCATCAATATCAACGGGAAATACCGCCAGACGCCGCTCAAACATTGCTTTGTTGGAAATAACGACGCAATCTATCGTCCACAGTTTGCCCGATTTGTCATAAAACAAACCGCCGTGCCCCACGCCCGTAACATAGCCGAGCGATTTGCGGGTAACAGGGTTGTTGGCGCCCGGTTTGAACGGTCCCATCGGAGAATCGGAAATGTAGTAACCATCACAGTATGAACGAAATTCGGTGCCGGGCGTGGCATACGTCAGATAATATTTGCCGTTGTGTTTCAGCATCGCCGCGCCCTCCGTCCAGGGTAGCCCACCCTCGTTGTTATCGCCCTGCAATTCGTAGCCGTTGCGGAGCGTATCGGTGAAAATGCAGTGGACGGGTTCGCCGATAACCTTGAATGTATCTTGCGGGTCAAGTTGCACACAATCAATCGTTCCGCCGTGTGAACAGCCGTAATAGGCATACATTTTGCCGTCGTCATCCACAAAAATCCAGGGGTCGCTCCAGTCGTAGGGATGGCTCACATACTCCCAGACGCCTTTTTTCGGGTCGAGCGTTTTGTAAATATCCCCATTCTCGGAGGAAGTATAATACATCGTATCGCCTGAAAACCAGACGGATGGCGCAAATTTTTCAATGTTCAGTCCCGTCGGCTCGACAAGCGTCCATTCGCGAAAATCATTCGACCACCAGTAACCGCCCGAATGGGAAGCAAAAAGATAGTAATCTCCTTTGTACAAGATAATTATCGGATCGGCGGCTTCGCGGTAACTTGCTCCCGAAACGGAAAAACGGTAATCCAAATTCAGCGGATTACAAAACGTATTGTCCTCCACCGTAACGGCTTGCTTCGTATTGCAAGCGTAAATGACTGTTAATAAAAGTATTGCAACTGTATTTTTCATTGTAATTTTGTTTTTTATCAAGCAAAGGTACATAAAATTTTCAACAAATAAACAAAAAAGAGGCTGTTGCACTTAACAGCCTCTTAATAAATGTCTTCACTGCATAATTTTATTTCTAAAAACCGGAAGCGACATAAGCATCATTACTTCACCACACTAACCTTTCCCGCTTGCGTCCGGGCGAAGGAGGCGGGGTCGTACATGGCTTCGCAGAATACGGCGGGCAGCACGAAATTACCGATATAGGACGATTGCAGCGTAACCGTAAATTCTTTCGTCTTGCTTGTTGGCAATCCGAAGTAGAGCAGGACCCTGTCATCTCTAACATCCTTGTAATCATACAGTTTACCGGCTGTATTTCCTTCCGGATTGACATACATGTCCCTGTTTACCACTTCCCAGCCGGAAGGCAGAATATATGTCAGCGCAATGTTCTCGTAATTGGTACGTCCGCTGATGTTGGAGACTTTGATAATACATTCAAAATCAGATCCCTGTTTAATTTGTTCGACATTGATAACGTTTCCATTCATATCCTTGTACACAACATCCAACTGTAAATTTTTGTTTTCACTCGGAGTATTGTCAATCAAGGGTTTAGATCTTGTGAAAAGGCTTGTATATAAATAACCATCCTGATTATTAACGATCTTCACTTTTCCACTTGACGGATTGAGCGGTAAATCCTTTTGATACAGCGCTTTACCCGTAACACTGACTTTTTCCGGTTTGTCATTTACAAAATACTGAAAATCAAGTTTATCCGAGAATTTTGACGCCAACTCTCCCATCGCCACAATGGCGTATGCCGTACTTTGCGTACCGTAATAGGTTTCCTGCGAGAGATTTGCGGCTAATTTTTGCGCCTGTATGAAGGCTTCTTCGTCTTTATCCAACAAGAGCAACGTTTCAATAATCATCGCGTCGTCGCGATTGGACGAGCCGAAAGTCATATAATTTACGCCATAAGGCGATACAGTCTTTTCTGCGTTGAATACCAGTTCGTTGGCAGCATCTTTTTTACCGCACAAAGCATACGCGGCTGCCAGTCGCCAACGTTCCTGAAGGGTTAAATTCTTGATTTCCTTCAATCTGTTCATCGCTCCCAAATCCGGAGAACCGCTCAGCGCCAGCGTGTATAGGCGATATGCCTGCAAATAGTCATACGCACTGTTTTTCTCAGTGTATTGCCAACTGCTTGCTATCTTGCGCTGGTAGTTCGTCCATTTACTCATCACCGTGCCGCTCACCTCATATCCGCGTTCTTTGGCAACTGCCAGAAAATGACCGGCATACGACGTAACCCAATCATATGTAGTCTGACCCGGCCACAAACTGAAACCGCCATCCGCAAGTTGTCGCGTATAGATGTGGCTGATGGCATTGTTGATATTGGTATTGATGATATGTTTTTCATCTGATCCAACATCCTTGAAATCAGACATATATAGCAGTGGTAAGGCACATGAAACGAGTTGTTCGGTGCATAAATGATAGTAATTGTAAAGAAAATCAAACCTCCGGGCAAGGTTAATACTCGGTATTCTCGACATTTCGACCGTAACCTTGTTTCCATCATACTCCTTGTCGAGTGTGTACTCATATTCAACGCTTTCACCTTTAGCGAGCAATTTATTTTGGTAGGTCATAACCGGCGGATTCGGGTTGCGGATTTCGATTTCGACCGTTTCCTTGAACGTATGGCTGCCGGAAGTTGATGTGATGGTAACTTTTTCGCTTCCCGTTTTGTTGCCGGTTACCATTGGGAAGTAAACCAGTTCATCGCCTTGAGACGGTAAAGTAACTGATTTAGAGTTGCTTTCGACAGTTTTCAGCAATCCGTTGGCGGTTTCAATCTTGACGGTTGCCGTTTTCGAACCTTCCTCCATCATAAACACGTTTACGGGCAGTTCGATTCTTTCGCCGGTGCTCAACACGCGCGGCAGGGACGAAAGCGTCATCAACGGTGAGCGTACAGGCGCTGTTTTTGAGGCGTTTCCGTAAGCGCCATCCTGGCAGGCAACGACCATCACCCGGACGGAACCGACGTAGGCAGGCATTTCCAGATTGTGCGTTTTTTCTTCACCGGGTTTCAGCGAAACAGGCTCCGTGTATAGCACAACCGGTCTGAAGCGATTGGCTTTTGCGGGAGAATTTTGCAATTCACCGTCGCCGCCGATACTGAACAAAGACCCCAAACGTCCTGTAAATGCGCCCATTACGTTATCGTACAAATCCCATGTGCGGATACCCAGCGCTTCGCGGGCATAGAAATAATTCCACGGATCGGGCGTACTGAAATTGGTGAGGTCGAGCAAACCGTCGTCCACAATCGCCAGCGTGTAAGTCATTGGTTTACCGGATTTTTCCTTTATTTTCACCTTGAATTTAGTATCGGGTCTCAACACGTCATCCATCGTAATAACCGGATTCAGAACGGTTTGCTTGTTGGAAACGAATACCGGTCTGATGCCGTACAGCCGGATCGGCAGGTCTGTCGCAGCCTTATGTGGCTGTAACAGAGAGATATGGATGTACACATTGGGCGACATTTTCTCCGTAATTTTGAGCGTATATTTCGTGTCCTGTCCCGCGTTAAGTTGCACCCATTCGCGCGAAAGGACTTCCACGCCGTTTTCTATGGCTACCAGCGCGGTACCGCCTGCGGCTACGGCAGGAATCGTTACCGTCGCTTCTTCTCCTGCTTCATAATTATCCTTATCGGTGCTGAATGTCAGCATTTTAACACCGTCCGGATCCTGTTTGTTGGAGCGACCGCGCCATTCGGGATAATCAATGAGCACCGTTCCGCCGGTTGCATGACCGCTGGCGGGGTCTTTGATAAATACAAAATAGCGTCCCCAATCGGGATAATTGATTCTGAATTTGATTTTTGCCTTGCCGTTGACCGTGTTGAGCGTTCCCGAAGAAACGGGCTTGTAATAGGAATTATTGATGTACGAAGAAAAATCCTCGCTCCGATATTCCCACCACCAACTCCAGCCGATACGGTAAATGCTGTATTCCAGACCGTTACGATTGACGGGCTTACCTTCGGGCGAAAGCGTTACAACGTCAAAATCATGGTCTTCGTCCGTAAACAGGTAATACTCACCGTCTTTAAGATTGAAATTGACTCCAACGTATGACGGGAAAGGAGAAAACGGCAGCGATTGGGAATAGATGCTCGCGTCGCCGCCCGGCTCGAAAACGCGACAGATGAAATTGGCGGTCAACATTCCGGGTGCATTTTCGGCGTCGGGAACTTTCACGTTGACGGACGCCTTGCCGCTGTCGTCCAATTTACCGTTGTAAATCTCATAATTGTTTGATGTAAACTTTGTTACGGGATTGTCAAACTCATATTCTTCGTATCCTTCAAACGCCGTATAGGTCTCGGACAGAGTAACATCAACCTTGGCGTCCAAGCCGCCTGCGTTGGCGCCCGTGAGCCACGACGATTCGATGCCCAGCGGAAGCGTTTCCTTCGATTTGTCAATGATTTTCGGCAAATCGAGTTTGATTTTCAAGCGGTTGGGTTTTACCGCCTCGATTCGCAGCGATTTGTAGAAAGTAGCGCCGCCGACTTTGATGTAGGCGTTCCATACGCCTGTGGGATCGTCGGGTTTTGTCGCTAACTTAAAGGTATAGAGACCGTTCAGTCCGTTTACGGTAATCATTTTTTTGTAGAACTGTCCGCGCGGATTGAATACTTCCATCGTAACAGGATGATTATCAGGTATTTTATTCAGTTTGTCTTCCAGCATGAATGCTATATGCAGCGTGTCGCCCGGTCGCCATACGCCGCGCTCGCCATAGACATAGCCTTTCAAGCCCTTGCTCGTGCTCGTGCCGCCGACGTCGAAACGGCTCAACAGATTTTGTTCGCCATCCACCAATCGCAGGTACGCTTTCTGGTTTCCGGAAGAAGCCATAATCGCAAAAGGCTTGGATTTCAGCGACAAAACAGCGAAACCGGACGGATCGGTCTTTGCCGAACTCAGCGGTTGCAATTGATAGTTGTAAGCGACGATTTCGGCATTGGCTACCGGTTTCGTATCCCTCAAATCGGCTGCCGAAACCCATAGCGTATTGTCCGCATTCATCTTGGCTATCAGACCGATATTGGAAACAAACACGTTGGTAGCAGCGCTGCGACCGCTTGCCATATAATAAGTCGGGTCGCACGGATTGTCCTTTTGATACCAGTCGTAAACCGACCAGTCCATATTTCTGTCGTAACCTTCGTAATAGTAATTGTCGGGCGTATCCCAATAGTAGTCGTCATCTTCGCTTACATCCTTATTATCATCGAGTTGCGTGAGGCTGACAGCATTGGTAAGCGTATTTTCTCCGGCGCTGTTTTCATTGCAGTCATAAATCGCATAATCCTGAATAAAAGACAGTTCGATGCGGTAAATATCTCCCGGACGCTGCCGGATGATTCCCGTTAAATCCAGCGAATAATTCTCCCAGTTTTGCGAACTTTTGTCCAGTTTCAGTGTTTGTTTGTAAACCAGCCGTCCCGCCCTGCGCAACTGGTACGAGGCGTCGGACTTCATGGAGTTGTCCTGAAGAAACATCAGGATATTGCTTTCAAAAACGCGAATAATCTTTAAATCAACGGCTTTCAAGGCAATGGCACGAAACGGCACAATGACGGTTCCGGTATCGGGAATGATGACGCCGGTGGAGAGCAGTTCCACAGCCGGATTCAACTGTTCGAGCGACGCCATGACGGTTTGCGTCTCGCCAAGCGTTTCATTCCGGTTATTTTTCAGTCCCCGGTCAATGCTGACCTCCAGATTGCTCGTGTTGGACGGGCGCGTAAAGTGGATGGTTATCAGGTTGGACTGCACTTCCGACGTAAATTCCGGGACGTTTTTCAACGTGATCAAACCTTTCAAATCCTGCGTTTCGGAAAGTATGTCCGAAAACGTCAGTTGCAAACTCAAATCGGGCGAAGATACGACCTTGTAATCCAGGAGTTTGAATACGTCTCTGGCGGGTATCTGGACGCTCAGGTTTTCTTTTCTCTTGATTTGGGCGGGATCGCCGTCTATGCTGATAATCAATTCCTTGTCCTTTTCTTCCCGTAAAATTTCGTTGACGGTGAAATGGAAACTGTTGCCTGCCTCCGTTGATTCAAACGTTATATCTACCGGTTTACCGTCTATTTTTGCAGAAACCATCTTTTGGGCTGTTTCCAAAGGGATTACGTCCGTCAACGTCAAGTCGGCGGCTATCGTAACCGATTCGTTGGGCTTGATTTCCATCCGATTGGTAACGATCTTGAAATCAGATTCTTCGATGGTAAACGAGAAATTGAATTGCGACAGTTTCTTTTCAACTTTCAGCAATTTGTCCAGCGCAAAACTTGCATTATACGTAACTCCCTGTTTCAAAGCGCCTTCCTCGGGAACAAATTCAAGCGTTGTTGCATTGATCCAGTGCATGGCGCCTTTCAGAGACGGCGAAAAGGAGAACAGTTTTTTGTCTAAGACATTTTCCTGTGTTTCCGGTGATACATCCTCCGTAAATTCAATGATTACGGAAGCGTCTTTCTTGACAATTCCACCCGTGAAGGCAGAAATGTAGGGTGCAAAATCGGCGGACGGAAGAACGTCCTTGCTCTGTCGGCAGGAAAGGGCTACCGTCAATGCCAACAATATAAGGCTGCTTTTGAAAAATAATGGTTTCATGTTAATTAAGAGCGCTTCCAATTATACTTTTTTCATATTTCGATTCGGGCAAAGAGCCGAAGCGCGTTAAAAACTCTCTGCAAAAACCGCACAAACGTAGGAATTTTTTTATCATATTCCAACTGTTTTTTTCAAAATATTTTTGGGAATTGTTTATTTATCTGATTATCAATGGATTTATGTTATCTCCCACCTCCTTCGGAAGAAAGGAATTTCCTGCCCGTCCGCTCTCGCTTACAAGAGAGAAAAATTTATATAATATACTGAGATTCAAATTATTATTTGATGTAAAAAAAATAAACAGGGCGATAAAAGCCTGATTTAAGAGACTGTGTCTGACACAGTTTCTTGCGGCGCTGTTTCGATTCCATCTCTTTGTGGTAAACTGTTTTTAATTCTTATTCCACATACCGGACTTCGGGCGTCAATTCGATGTGAAATTTTTCTAAAATGGATTTTTGAATTTTTTCGGCAAACCTGGCTATGTCCTCACCCGTCGCATCGCCGTGATTTACAATGATTAACGCCTGTTTTTCGTAAACACCGACGGCGCCTTCACGCTGCCCTTTGAAACCGCATTGCTCAATCAGCCACGCGGCGGGAATTTTCACAACTTTTTCATCCACAGCATAATGAGGCATTTCCGGATACTGCTTTTTCAATCTTTCATAATGTTCCAAACTCACAAACGGATTCATAAAGAAACTCCCGGCATTACCCAATTCTTTGATTTCCGGCAGTTTACTCTTACGGATTGTAATAACCGCCTCTCTAACAGCCTGTAAAGATATTTCTTTTCCACTCAGTTGATCTTTCAGATTTCCATAATTCAATTGATAATCAGGATTTTTATGCAAGCGAATGGTCATCCTCGTAATGATATAGGGGTCGTGGTCGGTTTCCTTAAAATAACTGTGCCGATAGCCGTACCGGCAATCTTCATTCGTAAATGTTTTTCTCTCGAAAGTCAGTTGATTAAAGGCTTCCACGGACTCGATAACATCCTTGATTTCAACGCCATAAGCGCCAATATTCTGCACGGCAGCCGCCCCGGCTTCGCCCGGAATGTGAGATAAATTTTCAATCCCCCCCCACCCTTTTGAAACGGCAAAAGCGACGACATCATCCCAATGCTCCGCCGCTCCAATCCGAAGATATACGCTGTCAGCCGTTTCGCCGACAAGGTCTATTCCCTTGATGTTTGAATGAAGAATTATTCCATTAAAATCATTGATAAACAGCAAGTTGCTCCCTTCTCCGATATGCAGCGACAGGCATTCCTGAAAATACTCGTCGTGAAGAATTTTCAACAACTCTTCTTCATTCGAATATTCCATGAACCAGCGTGTTTTGGCGCTGATATGGAATGTGTTATGTTTTAATAAATTATAATTCTGCTCAATACGCATCAATACATACGCTCCAGCAACCAGGCATCCTGGAAATTAGGCTCATACTTCGCCTTGATATTGTCGCGACTTCTGACGGCGTCCGAGCGATTATCAAAACTTGTAATGATTACGCGCAACATACCGTACTCATTTTCAGCGATTACAGGATTGTAGCCTTCGTCCGCCATGCGTTCCTTCAATGAATATGCGTTCGTTTTGTTTTTGAAACTGCCAATCACCACGGAATACTTTTTCAAGCCCGCTTCGTCCTCGCCGGAATAGGGTTTCACGCTTTCCTGCCTTACCGATTCGTATGAAATCTCCTCACCTGTAGGCGTTTCCTCCTCTTCGATTATTTCATAATCATCATCATTTGCCTTCGCCTGCTCATACGCCGTTTTGTACGCACTGCTTTTTGATTTACAGGAACCCATCAACACTACACCGCACGCAACAGCCATTAATAACATCACCTTTTTCATATTCTTGCTATTTTATAGTTATTTTTCGCCGCAAAGATAAAATTTTTATTTTCAATAACAAAAAATATTTTCTTATTTTTCAATTTTATACTTCGATTGGAGGCAATACGGCAAAATCATCTGTTTTTTTCTCTGGTGAGTTTTATCCAAAGGGGTTTCAAGCAATAAACCGTATTTGCCGTGTAAATTTTATCGAAAAACCATTTTCAAACAGTTATTTCCACCAAATTTCCTTCCGGGTCGAGTACGACGCTTTCATAATAGCCGTCGCCGGTGGTACGCGGCTCGCCTGCAATGGTATAGCCGGCGGTACGCAGCTGTTCCGTGAATGTGTCCACCGCTTCCTTGCTACCGACCGAAAATGCAAAATGCGCCAAACCGAAAGTACGGTTTTTCTCCGCCGCTTCCGAGATATCGGCTCGACTCATTAGTTCGATGCGAGTTTTACCTTCGCCAAAAGACAAAAAATAAGATGAAAAACCGGTGTGTTCATTCACATATTTCGTATTGCTGACAGCCTGAAAATAAGTGCAATAGAACTCTTTCATAACCTCCAAATCCTTTATCCAAAGGGCGATATGTTCGATATTCATAATTTATTGATTCTTAATTATTTAAAATAAATATTAAAGATTTTATCTATATTTGATTGCATCCCGTCAGGGATGTGTCGCTCGGTAGAAAATGTTGCCGGTGTCCGGTCGCATTCCGTACGGAATGCGTCCTTTGGGTCGTCTGCCTTTCTACCGAGCGATGCAATCCTAACGGATTGCAAAATTTGATTATTACATTGGGCATTCATTCCTAACTATTTATTTTTGTCAAAACCCTTTCATCATCAATCTTACCGAATGTCTGATGCCTTTCGTGAGCGTTTCCAGGTATTTTTCTTCCGTGAGGTATTGGATTTCGTGTTGTAGTTCGGGATATTTTTCGGCAATGCACAATATGTTTTGAAAGGCGCAGGAACGCAAAGAGGGCGCTAAGGCAGTTGTCTCCCAAAGACTTACACAGAAATCAAAAAGTTCGCCTTCACACGCTTCTGGGATTTCCATGTTGCGCAAAATCATCAGCAGGGCGCGTTTATGTCCATCTTTGAGATGCGGTAGAATCCGTATCATTTCAGCGACGTAATCCCTTAAGCGTGTGTCGTTTTTCTCCATTATCAACGTGATTGCCCATGCCGCCCCGAAAGCGTAATCCCTGTCGTCGGACAGCGCAAGTTGCAACAATTCATTGAAACAGTCAGGATTTGCCTGCAAAAACGAGACCAAACCGGACTTGTATTTCGTTGACAAAGCGGCTTTTAACTCGGACATTTTTATAATTTTTTTCCTAAATCATACAAACTTTTCAGCCATTTTTTACTTCCACCCAATCGTCTTCTGCGAGTACGACCTGCGAATTGCTGATTGGATACAGTTTCAACTGACTTCCATAGGTTGAAATGATTTTTTCAGCCGCTTTTTTGAATGGGAAATTTTCAGCGTGCGGTACTACGCAAAAATCAATCACGCCCAACGATGAAAAATCATCATTCAAATCGGGTGCAACTTTTAGATTATCCATAAATTTAACATATTCAATGTTTTGCGAAAGAATCATTGAACCTGCCGACGCACCGATATAGATTTTTCCCTTCCCGATTTCTTCGACGATTATTTTATCTGTCCCCGTACGACGCAATTCCTGCAACAGAAAAAATGTGTTTCCTCCCGAAACGAAAATATAATCATTCGTCTGCAATTTTTTGTAAATTTCGTCCCGTGAAGCGGTTGAAACATCCAATTCATCAGTTGTCATACCCAGTTTTTCCAACGCTTTACGATCTGCCCCAACGTAGAATTTTACTTTTTCAGGCACGGCGGCAGTCGGAATAAAAGTTACAATTTTTCCCTTCAATTCCTCTTTTGCAAATGCGGGAAACAGATTTGCAACGTCCTTAAAAAACGAAGATAAAAACAGTCTTTTTGTCATAATTTTCACTTTTAGAATGTTGCAAATATAGTAATTTTTTAAATAATTGACAATTTTTATTGCCGAAAAGAAAAATGTTTGTATCTTTGCAGCACGAAATGACAACGGCTAATAACTATTTCTTGTATGTAGAGGGTTGTTAGCCGTTTTCTATTGCGGTTATGCAATATTGTATTTTTTGCAGACTGCTTCTGAGGACGCCTACGGTAAGTTTGATTTTTCCAAATCCCTTTTTATCATATTTCATGATAATCATTTCCATAAAAACACACAGATAACGCAGAGTAATGGGAATTTCGCAGATTTTCCTTATCTGTATAATCTGCGTCATCCGCGTGCCGAAAATCATTTCTCCAATCTCCGTTTTTCCTCCAAAGCAATCGTGTTTTCCTTGACTTTTTTGTCGGAAAGCGGATAGAAAAACATTCCCAAAAACGCTAAGCCACAGCAGATTGCGGGGAGAAGCGAAATCATCAGTTTTTCACCGGTGATCACGCTTTGAGCAACTCCCAAACCCTGTTTTGCGACTTCCTCGTTATAGCCGAACCATGCCAGAATCCAGCCTCCGAGCGAAGCGCCCAACGCCCAACCGAGTTTTTGCGACATGGACGAACTGCTGAAAATCAGACCGGTAGCCCGTCTGCCCGTTTTCAATTCCTGATCGTCCACAATATCCGCGAACATAGACCACAGCAACGGTAGCACGTAGCCCGCAAAAATGGAAATAACAAATTGTAAACCAAGAATATACGCTATGTTCGTCTCCACAGAATAAAACAGCAGGCTCAATACGCCGGCACACAACATCGCAATCATGTATGTTCGTTTTTTTCCGTATCTTGCTGAAATAGAGGGCGCTGCAACTACACCGATAATATTGGCAGCCTGCCCGATGAGGAAATAAATCGTCGTCATGTCCCAGCCCGTTCCGGACATTTTGTAGGTCGTTTTCAGGTAGTCGCGGAAATAGTAAATCACGACGCTGTCACGCAACGCATTGAACAGCAGAGCCGCCAGACCCGTAGCCACCAGAATCCACCAGGGAGCGTTCCGGAAAAGATTTTTCAAATCCTGTTTTACAGAGACATTTTCCTCTTTATCAATTTGTTGCACACGCTCTTTCGTCCAACTGAAACAGAGCAGAAACAGCACGACGCAAAGCAAACCGATAACGCCAACGCCCATCGCCCATGCGATTGGAGCGGTGCTGACCGTTGCCTGCGCGGATTGGGTAACGTGTTCGGGGTCGAAAGTTTTTGCAAAAAAATCAATCAGCGGCTGCAACAGCATGAAAGTGACGAAACTGCCGATAAACGCAAAGGTCATGCGGTAAGACGAGAGTTCGTTGCGTTCTTTCGGATCGGCGGACATGGCGCCCAAAAGCGAGGCGTAAGGCACGTTAATCATCGAATAAACAACCATCATCAGCGAATAGGTGATGTAGGCGTAAACGAGTTTTCCCGTCGTCGCAAAATCGGGCGTGAAAAAAGTGATAACGCCCATGACGGCAAACGGAATCGCAAACCACAGCAAATACGGACGGTATTTCCCGAAACGCGATTTTGTCCGGTCGGCAACGATGCCTACAAGAACGTCAAAAAACGAGTCCCAAAGCCTTGCAATGAGGAACATGGTACCTGCTGCCGCAGCGGTAATTCCGAAAACGTCGGTGTAGAAAAAC
>JAITMT010000499.1 GCA_031277235.1 Tannerella sp. | reverse complement strand
TCTTCATTTGTTCCGCAGAAAGTATCGACAACGTACAGTTTTTTTGCCTTGTTCAATTCAGCCAACGTGTTGGCTTTCAAATCATGCCAAACTTCGGTAGAAACCGGTTTGTTGATATTTCCATCCCACCACATGTGCTGGTCTGAAACCGCATCCTTCACGATGAAACGGTCTTTGGGCGAACGCCCCGTGAATTTTCCGGTATCAACCGAAACAGCGCCGGTGTTGGTTAATACGCCTTTTTCAAATCCCTGATTATCAGGACTCATTTCTGCCTGGAAAAGCTCTTCATAGGAAGGGTTGTGAACAACAGGGATGCTGTTTAAAATCCCATACTTGCTTAAATCTAAATTTGCCATTTTTAATTAATTAAGTTGTTATATATTACTTTATTCTCTTCATTTTCAACCTGTAAAAGTTACGCACTCATAAATATCTTCTCTTTTCGCGGTGCAAAATTACAAATTTTTTTGATAGAAAATTTTAAATCCGTAAATTTTTCTTGCATTTTAATATTTATTAATAATTTGCAGGAACATGTTAACGGTGAAAATATATGTAGGGGCAATCCTTTCGGTTACCCAATTCCCGCAATGGCGAATAGATCGCTATTCCATCGTCAAATTAAACGTCTCAATCAATTTTTCAAGGCTGGGATTCTTGTTTATCAGATAGTTGAATTTTTCGGTGGAGGTATAGATCATCTCCTTTTCGTCTTTTTCCAGAATGCGGATTGTCATTTTCAAATGGCTGTTATTCAGTTTGGAAATGAGGTAACTGATAATGACTGAGGTGTTTTCGGAAATTTCCTCCTGCTGGGTGGGATTGTGAACACCCACTTCAAAGACGGCGTCTTTTTTCAATTGCGGTTTGCAGTTAAGCAAAGTATTTTTGAAATGTATTTTGCTAATACCCAGCGTATTGGCATACTCAATCCAGTATTTTTGCAAATCTTCCTGTGAAAATTCCGAATCGAGATCATGAGTCTGGACAGCAGAAAACTCCTTTTTTTCTTCGTCCGATTTCAACAATCCTTTCAACGAAGTAGAACGCGAGTACGATTTTTCCGGCGTATTCGCAACAGGCTTGTTTTGAGAGACTTGAGCAGGTTGCTGAACAGTTGATACGCTTGTTGGCGTTTGATTGGGAGGCGTTTTTTGCTCGGTCAGCGGTTTAATCAGCGGTTTTTTTTTTTCGTCCTCCGAAGAAGCAGGGTCGCTCAGTTGGCAAATTTGAATTAGAGTCAATTCAAGTAACAGCCTCTTGTTTTGGCTGTTGCGATATTCATAATCGCAGCGGTTTGCCAGTTCGATGGCTTTATACAGTAATTTTTCACTGCACTTTTTGGCGATATCCCTGTATCTTTCGCGGATGGAGGCGCCGACTTCAAACAGAACAATAGTCTGTTCATCCCTGCAAACCAGCAGATTACGGAAGTGTGTCGCTAATCCGGAAATAATATTCTGTCCGTCGAATCCTTTTTCGAGTATTTCATTGAGTATCAGCAGACAATCTTTTACATTGCCTTTCAAAATTTCTTCCGTAAAGCGAAAATAATACTCGTAATCCAAGACGTTAAGATTGTCAATTACAGACTTGTACGTGATATTTCCGCCCGTAAAACTCACAATCTGGTCAAAAATTGACAGTGCGTCCCGCATCCCGCCGTCCGCCTTTTGGGCAATCACGTTCAACGCTTCCGCTTCTGCCTGTATATGTTCCTGTGTAGCAACATATTGTAGATGTTCTACAATGTCTTCAATCGTGATTCTCGAAAAATCATAAATCTGGCATCGTGACAGAATAGTTGGTATAACTTTCTGTTTTTCAGTGGTTGCCAGGATAAAAATGGCATGATGGGGCGGTTCCTCCAGCGTTTTCAGAAAAGCATTGAATGCGGCGGAACTGAGCATGTGCACCTCGTCAATGATATATACCTTATACTTACCGATTTGCGGCGGAAAACGCACCTGATCGGTGAGGGAGCGAATGTCGTCCACCGAGTTGTTGGAGGCGGCGTCCAATTCGTGCAGGTTGAGCGAGCGCTGTTCGTTGATGGAACGGCAGGATTCACATTCGTTACAAGCCTCGCCATCAACCGTTAAGTGCTGACAGTTAATCGTTTTCGCAAAAATCCGGGCGCACGAAGTTTTTCCCACTCCGCGCGGACCGCAAAACAAGTATGCATGCGCCAGTTTGTTGCCGAGAATCGAGTTCTTCAGCGTGGTAACCAGCGACTTCTGACCCACGACGCTCTTGAAAGTCGAAGGTCGGTATTTTCGTGCCGATACAATATAATCTTCCATTTTTTTAAACTTGCGCACAAAAATACAAAAATTATTTATACTTTTGCATAAATTCTTTGGAATATGTCGAAATTGGTTGATTTTTATAAGAAATACATTGCGGGACTCAACAAGTATTGGTTGGTTACGGTTATCTTCCTTGTATTCACCTTTTTAACGGGTGACAGCAATATCTATAACCGTTACAAATACGACGAAAAAATCCGTTCGCTCGAGAATGAAATCGAACGCTACCGGAAAGAAATCGAGCAGAATCAGCGGAAAATCGAAGAATTGCAAACCGACAAAACAGGTCTCGAACAGTTTGCCCGCGAGGAATATCTGATGAAAAAGCCTGATGAAGACCTGTTTATCGTTGATGAAGAATGATAATAGAGTGCAGTTTTTAGAGTGTAGAGTTTAGATTGAATCTTCAAATTTTCAAATCTTCAAATCCTCAAATTAAATTGAAGTTTATGCGAAATTACTTTTTTATTTTAGCCGGAAGTTTGTTGCTCATAGGGGCAATAACATATTTAACACGCTGGTATTATGCGCCTTATTTTTATGCTTTCGGTGCGGCGGGTGTGGCGTTGTCTTTTATGACGTCGCCCTATCAGGGACTGGATTTGCGAGGACGCAGACTGCACCGGATCAATATTATCGCTTCCGTGCTCATCATTGTTTCGTCTTATTTCATGTTCCGCGACCACACGGGCTGGGTCGTATTCCTCTTGATAGCAGCGCTTTTAATACTTTATACGTCATTTATCCGACGATAATTTTTGCTGCCATTTCCAGGCGGAGCGGAGGGTGTCTTCGAGCGTTTCGACGGCTCGCCAGCCGAGAATTTTGTTGGCGCGGGTCGGGTCAGCCCAAACTTTTTCGATGTCTCCTTCGCGGCGATTCACGATTTTGTACGGCGCTTTCACGCCGGTCGCCTGCTCGAAAGTATTGATCAATTCAAGGACGGAAACGCCCCGCCCTGTTCCAAGGTTGAATATTTCAAGGTTTGCAGCCGTCTCACGGTTCAAAATGCGGTCTATCGCAATGACGTGCGCCTTTGCCAAATCCACAACGTTGATGTAATCGCGGATGCACGAGCCGTCGGGCGTGTCGTAATCGTCGCCGAAAACGCTCAATTCCTCCCTGATTCCTGCGGCGGTCTGGGTGAGGAAAGGCGTCAGATTCTGCGGAATACCGATCGGCAGTTCGCCGATTTCGGCGGTCGGATGTGCGCCAATCGGGTTGAAATAGCGCAAAACGATACTGCTGAACGGGGCGCCGGCGTAAATCGTGTCGCGAATGATTTCTTCGTTGATTTGCTTGGTGTTGCCGTAGGGCGACATCGCGGGTTTGATGGGGGCGTTTTCGGTAACAGGCAGAATATCAGGCTGTCCGTAAACGGTGCAGGACGATGAAAACACGAATGCCCGGATATGGTAAACCGTCGTCAGTTCCAGGAGATTGATGAGCGAGACAATGTTATTGCGGTAATATTTAAGCGGTTGCTGCACCGATTCGCCGACTGCCTTGCTGGCGGCAAAGTGGATAATTCCCTGAATATCGAGATGTTCCGACAATACTCGTTCCAAAGCGTTTTTATCGTTGCAATCCATTTGATAGAAAACAGGTTTTTTGCCTGTGATTCTGACGATTCCGTCCAATACGTTTTCGTTTGAATTGGAGAGATTGTCAATGATAACTACTTCATAACCTGAATTTTGCAGTTCAACCGTCGTATGTGAACCGATATATCCCGTTCCTCCCGTAACTAAAATTTTACCTTTCATCGTTTTATTCGTTTTTTTGGTGCGCAAAGGTACGAATTTTTTGACAAAATGAGTCTGGTTTTTTTAAGAGAATCAGGGTAACCGCACCAAAACATAATATTTTGATGCGGTTGCCCTGTAAGAGAATGGTAAAAAAGAGAAATTATGAAAATTGTAAAAAGATCATACAAATACTACTGATTATCAAAATATTACAAGAAGATCCACCATGATGTTTTAACTGCTCAAATAACCTTATTTTTCACGCCCAAATACATTTTTTTAATTTTTTTTTACATTTTTATGCAAATATTAAAAAAAGTCCGTACCTTTACCCCCAAATGTATTAAAAAAAGTTATTTGAGACCGTTTATTTTTAACATAATCAGTGTCGTACTTTTATTGTCGTCTTGCGGCAACAATAATTTATACAAAGTGGAGGGCGAATTGAGCAACTTGTCCGATTCCGTTTTGTATATCGCCTACGAATCGCCGCGAGAAAGCGTCTTTGACACTATCCAAGCCGACAGCAAAGGGCAATTCAAGAACATTCACGAGGAAATCGAAGACCTCCAATCTGCAACGATTTTTTTTGACGGAAAAGAAAAATGGTTCACTTTTTATCCCGAAGCCGGTAAAACGGTGCAAATCAAGGGCGATGCGCAATCTCCCAAACTGATACGGGTAAAAGGCGGCAGAATCAACGATAAACTCAACGAATACAAAAACAAAGTCGCATCCTTGCTGGAAAAAGAACTGTCGGCAAACGACAACCTCGAATTGCGCCGTATCACGCAAGATTTCATCGCCAAAAATCCCAAGGAAAAAGCGTCGGCGATACTCATTTCCGAATATTTTTCCGACCCCGAAAATATCGCGCCCACCGAAGAACTGCTCAACATTCTTTCACCTGAACTTGCTGATTTCTATATAGTTAAAGACCTTAAAAATCAGATAGACAAAGCCAAAATGAGCATGGTAGGCGCGAAGGCTCCGGCATTTAACGTTAAGAATATTTACGGCGAAACTTTTACGCCCGATTCATTTCTCAACAAGCATTACATACTGGCTTTCACTGCCTTATGGTGCGATTTGTGTCAGACCGAGATACTGATGTTAGACCAGATTTCGTCCGAATATTCCAAAGATTCGCTGGAAATCATGATGATAAGCCTCGACGACAGTTCCGAAGATGTGTTTGAACTGTTGAAAGGCGATTCGATTCAATGGAATCTGGTGATTGATTCGGCAAGCCAGTCTATCGAACTCTTTGATACTTACAATGTTAATTCATTGCCCAACTGTCTTTTGATGGATAAGGAAGGCGTCATAAAACTGAGAACAACCAACGGCGCCGAACTGAAACAGGCTGTTGATGAGATATTTAAGTGAAAAGTTATGTTAGTAAAAACGTATGCGGCTGCTGTTCACGGCATAACAGCCACAGTAATCACCATAGAAGTCAGTTGCAGTAAGGGAATTCACTTTTTTTTGGTAGGACTTCCCGACAACGCCGTGAAGGAAAGCCACGAGCGAATCGTGTCAGCCCTGCAAATGAGCGGCTATCAGTTTCCGCGCAACAGAATCGTGGTCAATATGGCGCCCGCCGACATTCGCAAGGAAGGTTCTGCGTATGATTTGCCGCTTGCCGTGGGCATTCTCGCCGGGGCGGAAGTGATTGGAGACGCGAAACTGTCGCAATACATGATGATGGGCGAACTGTCGCTCGACGGTAGCCTGCAACCCATCAAGGGGGCGCTTCCGATAGCCATCAAAGCCAAGGAAGAAGGTTTCAAGGGCATTGTCCTTCCCGAACAGAACTGTTACGAAGCGGCTGTCGTGGAAGGTTTGGAAGTGCGGGGCGCGCGGAATATCAAGGAAGTAGTCGAATTTTTCAACGGCAAGGGGGGTATTGAACCCGTTCATATTGATTCGATAGAGACTTTTTTCTCGTCGCAGCAGCATTTCGACATTGATTTTTCGGAAGTGCGGGGGCAGGAAAATGTGAAAAGAGCGCTGGAAATTGCCGCCGCAGGCGGTCATAACATCATCATGGT
>JAITMT010000415.1 GCA_031277235.1 Tannerella sp. | reverse complement strand
ATTGTTGGTTGCATTCCGTACGGAATGCATCCTGTGGTTGGCTGACCTTTCTACCGAGCGATGCATTCCTAACGGAATGCAAAATGACGTCGGTTTATTTTAGAACTTAACAGCCCTGCCCGAAAGGGGGAGGGAACATATATGCGTTGCAATGGATATGAATATGACTGCTCCGCGGTCGTTTTTTTAAACTCTGCCGGGATTCCCAAAACCCTATTATTTCACACATCCGTCATTTCAACGGCAAAAAATATCGAAAATCATAATTTTCAGCAAGTTCCGGATGAAAAATAGCAACCAATTCAGCCAGCAGGCGATCGGGATGAACGGGCATTTCTTCGTAATACGTTGAAAAATTGGTATTGCAGCCGTAAATATGCTGATTTTTGAAAGCGTCAAACTGGCTGTAGGAGGTGAAATCGGATTTGAGAGATTTGTAGGTAAGTTCCTGATTATTATTGTATAGAATCAGCCAAAAATCCGCGTGAACGGCTTTGTCGAGAACGGTTTCAAAACTGAGCGGCGTGCCGCCTGCGCCGGGCAAATCGCGGAAAATGTAATCGGCGCCCGCGTCGTCGAATATTCGCGCCATAAAACTCTCGCCCGAAGCAACATACCAGGGAGCGCCGTATTTCATGCCGACAAGCAGGGTGGGACGATCATTTGCATTTTCTGCCAATAATTTGTATTTCAAATACTTATCACTTGTTTCCCGAAATGAAGAATCGGCTTTTTCGGTTCTACCGGTCAGCAAGCCGAAAAACCGGATCCATTCGGCACGACCGAGCGGCTTAGTTTCCATATAATCAGAACATTCAATAATGGGAATCCCGATTTTTTCGACTGCGCCATAACTGCCGTTTTCAAAGGGCGTCGAGAGAATGACCTCCGCGCCCGATGCAATGATTTTTTCGACATTCGGCGAAACGGCAACGCCCATATCCTGAATTTTCCCCGATTGATAGCGTGTTTTCACAGCCTCCAGCCGGATGTATTCGTAATCGCAAACTCCCGTAACACAGTCCATTGCGCCAATTTCGTCCAGCATGGCGCAATGAACTGATGAATAGACAATTGCATGTTGAATCGGCGTTTTTATAACCGTTCCTTCGGGCAGGTTTGCCGGCAGCGGTTTTTCGCGCGGAACCAGGATATACCGCTGCAACAGACGCTCTTTCCGCCAGGGATCGCGCACATCTACAACGGTATAATCCTCCTGTTCGGAAACCGTAAATCCGGTCGCATACTGCATCGAATCAGTCGCAGAAATGGCGTCCGGCGTCTTTTGGGGAGTGTGGCAGGCATACAGCGAGAAAACAAGAAAAATTATGACAAGAGAAAGAAGCCTTCCCCCGCCCCCCTCCACAAGAGGGGGAGTCAGAGAGGGAAAAAGCCTTCTCCCGGGTTGGGGCTTACTTGAAACAGCGAGTTTTATAATCATCTTATTTACTGATTTTTACCGCTTTTATCGGATTTAATCCAGCCTCGAAACTGTATGAAAAATTTCCGTTTTTGTCGAATACATAGACGTCGCCCGTGTTTATGTAATCGGACGTTCCGATGTAAATTTCGCCGGAAATCTTGTCGGAACTGATTTGGATGGGAAACGCCAAAAATTGGGTATTTCCCTTGAAATTATCGGATAACAGCCTGTTTTGCAGGATGTCGTACGAATAATAATACAGTGAAAGATTGAAATTTTCATCATATTCCGAACTGATTAAATAAAGCGTATTTCCTCCGGGCAGCGTCAAATAAGAGCCGTTGACGTCGAGCTCGGAGACCGCATCATTTTGTGTATTAATTTTTTGCACGACGCCCGGAGCGCTATAATCTCCATTGGAAACGAGAAAAATATTGCCCTGATCATCTGCCGCCATATTGACGGGATTCAAAAAGACGTCTATTTTTTTAATTTCCGTAAACGATTGAAGATCAACGACTGAAACGGTTTTGTCATAATTGGGGAAATCCTGTCCGCCCGAATTGGCAACATACAGTTTTCCGTTTACCGCAGCCAACTGTTCGGGATTTCGTCCGACCTTCACGCTGGCTTCGATGGCTAAAGTCGCTGTGTCTATGCGGGATACGTTGCCGTTGATAAACGAAACGTAAACCTTGCCTTCGTATGCGGCAAAGTAACGCGGCTGTCCTTCCGCCGATATCCGCTGGATGACTTTTGCCTCTAAATCAGTAATCCATATACTGTTATCGACAGTCATCGCAATATAGATTTTGCTGCCGTAAACGATGATATCATTGCCTGTATCGCCAAGACGGTATCCGTTTTGGGTTTCAAAAATATCGCCGGTTACCACTTCGTCCTCCACGTTATACATGGAAAGCGTGGCGTCGTTATTACCCCAATTTCCGCTGTTCAATACATAAATGTATTCGGACGGAACTGTCGGATTTTCAATCTGTTCGTCATCATCATTTTTACTGCAATTCGTAAAAAGAGGTAATACCATGGCGGCACATAAAGCCGCTCCGTAAAATTTTTTTCTGTTCATACTTTTTATTTTTATAAAATTAAACTGTTCTATTTTATTTATTTGAAGATTTGAAAATTTGAAGATTCATTGCTATCTTAATTCCCCTCTTTGGAGAGGTACTGCGAAGCAGGAGGGTGGTAAAAAGTCCCTCAGAGGGGGATTTAGGCGGCTTACCACCCCGTCCTTCGGACACCCCTCCCAAGAGGGGAATTTGCAGATACTTTATCTTTGACATAAACTCTAAACTCTAATAACTACACTCTACACTCTAATAACTACACTCTACACTCTAATAACTAAACTCTAAAGAAATCCTCCAAGATCTTCCCGGCATCGGATAGTATTGAATCACATCATATTGCGTATTCAGCAGATTCAAAACTTCGCCCTGCAATCTCAGGGAAAAATACTTGAAGTTCAAGGTTTTATTGATGGAAATATTATGCTCTGAATATCCCTTAATGCTGTTACTTTCAATGTTTTGAGGAAGCGCATACCGCTGTCCCGCCGCCGTGAAAAAATAGGAAATATTCGCGATGCGGTTTTCCACTGACAGTGAGCCGTTTCCCGAATGACGGGGCGTATAGGGAATTTGATGTTTGTAGTTTTTTGCCTGCGGATCGGTTACGTCAATCGCCCGCTGATAGGAATAATTACCTGATAAAAAGATATTTACTTCATCAGAAAGCGGAATTTCGCCCGACAGGTTTATGTCCACTCCCTTCATCTCCGCTTTTCCCAGATTCATCATCTTCCAGATATACAGTGTCGGTATGGCAACGATCTTATTATCAACGTTATTATAATAAGCATCCGTTGTAAAATTCACATTTTTCAGCCTTCCGAAATTTCCGTTCCAGGTAACTCCGACGTTCCATTGCCGGGAAGTTTCGGGTTTTAAATTCGCATTACCTATGCGCAGATAGTAAAGGTCTGTAAATGTGGGAACCCGGAAACCGTCCTTATAAGATGCCCTGATACGGAAACCCTCATTTTCAAACGGTTGCCACGACGTCGCCAATGCCGGCGACAGCCGTTGCCGCTTTGTATCCTGCCCCTGATTATTGGTTTTATCCGCGTACAAGGAATAGAGCAGGCTTCCCGTCAACGTGAAATTTGACTTTTTATATTTTGCCGCCCAAACCGTTAAAGACGTATTTCGCAGAGGTTCAGTGGAATTGGGAAAATTATTCTTCAACGTTGTCATCGCATAATCCGTCGTAAGCGTTGTGGACAATACATTATTGAACGCATATAACGCGCCCAATGTTCCGTAAAATTCCTGCTGCGTATTTTTATCTTCCTGATAACCAATAGTATATATATCGCTGATATTTTTATATCGCGAATATGAATAATTGTATTTGAGCGCTGACTGAATGGATAATCTATTGTTTATCTGATTCTTATAATGTGCCTGGACAAAGGAAATGTCGTTCCATAGCCGTTCCGTAGCCGTGTTATTGTAAAAATGAACCGAGCCGGGTAGTCCTCTTTCGGAATGATAGGTGTATAATTTAATATTTAACAGGCTGTTATATCCTATCTGTCCGCGAAAGTCCGCTTCTATCCTGCTCGATTCCATATCGCTGTTTATCCGTTTTTCCCGGGTTGTCAGAGTGCCGTTTATCAATGTATAGGGATAATTCCCTTTTGCCGTCAAATAATCTCCATAAACCGTCGTATTCCATTTACTGTTAAGTTTTTGTGCGTATGAAACCGAAGGATTCAACAGTCCGAACGAGCCGTTTTTCAATTTCAAACGAAACAAATGATTTTTATCCTGAAAATCAGGTTTTTGTGTTTGAATATTGATCGCACCGGCGGAAGCAAAAAGTCGAGCAGGCAGGAAAATATCGTCGGTCTGACCAATCGAAAGCGACACATAATCAACATTTTCCAGCGAGAAACGGCTAATGTCAATTTGACCGCTTTGCGCGTCGGAAACGGCAATACCGTCATAGCCGACTGCCGTGTGATGCGCCCCGAGGCTGCGAATGGAGACGGTTTTCAGTCCGCCGATGCCGCCGTAATCCTTCACCGTAACGCCCGAAAATGTTTTGACCACGTCGGACAGATTATTGATTCCCATACGCTGAATCGTCTTGTTATCAACAACTTGTAGCGGTGCAGTCTGTTGAGTTACAGGCGTACGCCCCTGCCGAACCACCTGTACTTCCCGGAGCGGTATCGTTTTCACAGTATCGGCATTTTGTGCCGTAACTGTCGAAAAATGAGTGAAATATGCGCAACAAAGGCATATCCGTAAAAAAGCAAAATATCTTTGCATAAGAACCGTTTTTGCCAACATCTTTACCCCGAAATGTTGTAATTATTAATTCATTACGGCAGGTTTTCTGACTTGTCTTCCCTTTTTCCGGCTACCTTCCCAACCCTTTTTTGAACGGGTCAGTGGTGAATGAGAATTGCCGAGGTATCAAGAACTTACAGCTGCGGGTACAGTTCCGGCGTCTCACCGGATTCCCTATTACTAACCGTCTGCGAAAGCACGACGGTTACACCGTAATCGGGCGCAAAGGTAATATGTTTTTTGGAAATGGCAAAATTTTTATTCTTTCATTTTGAGTTGAAATTAAGACAAGGCAAACCGAATAATAGCATTTTTGGTTGAGAAAGAGATTATTACAGTGAAAATATCGTCAAAATAGTTTCAGTCAAGATATTTCTCCTTCAAAATAGCCATTCCGCGACTTGCCTTTTCCTTGATGTGTGTAACTTTGGACGTAACATACACATCATTAGGGTCTATGAGAAAAATCGGTACGGAAGGACGCGCGTAGGAAACCAGTCCCGCGGCAGGATAAACCTGCATGGACGTACCGACAATCACCACGACGTCCGCCGAAGCGACCGCTTTTGCCGCCTTTTCTATCATCGGCACCATCTCGCCAAACCAGACGATAAACGGACGCAACCGACTGCCGTCAGCCGCCTTTTCCCCGTGATTAATAGCACGATAGCCTATTTCAATAACTTGCGTTTTGTCTTCGTTGCAGGCTTTGGTCAGTTCGCCGTGCAGATGGATAATATGGGAACTTCCCGCTCTTTCATGCAGGTTATCAATGTTTTGCGTAACAACCGACACGTTAAAATCCTTTTCCAGCGAAGCGATGATCTTGTGTCCCTCATTCGGCTCAACCGTAGCGAGTTGTGCGCGGCGGGCATTGTAAAATTCCTGCACCAGTCGAGGGTCTGCATACCAGCCGTCAATACTCGCAACTTTCTGAACATCATAGTTTTCCCACAATCCATCAGAATCGCGGAATGTCTTGATACCGCTTTCGGCGCTCATCCCCGCGCCCGTCAAAAAAACAATCTGTTTCATAACCGTTCATTTTTATTTTGTAACTTATGCAAAGATAACATTTTTTCAGATGAAAGAATCATTTTCATTATGTAATCCATAAATTCGACATAAAAATTTGGATTATAATCCAAAAAATCAATTGAAAATTTGGATTAGAAAAAATTTCGTATTACTTTTGCAAAAAATTTACGGTTATGATCAAAAGAATTTTGCAGGATGTTATCGAACAGCGATTTTTTAAAGGCAAAGTAATTGTGCTGCTGGGACCGCGTCAGGTAGGAAAAACGACTTTGATGGAACAAATCCGTCAGTCGCCGTTGCTGGCGGGAATGCAGGTTGTGATGCTCAACTGCGACGAACCCGATGATCGCCAGGCGCTTACAAATGCCAATTCTGCGGATTTGGCAATGCTTGTCGGCGGAGCAAAAGTGTTGATAATAGACGAGGCGCAGCGGGTACAAAATATCGGTTTAACGGTTAAGTTGCTTGCAGACAGGTTGAAAGACCTGCAAATCATTGTTACCGGCTCTTCTTCGCTCGATTTGGCAAACAAACTCAACGAGCCGCTCACGGGAAGAAAATACGAGTACCTGCTTTTGCCCGTTTCCACGCAGGAAATTATCGCACAAAACGGTATGCCTGAAGCAATTCGCATGCTCGAATCCCGTTTGATTTACGGCTCTTATCCCGATATTATTTTCCGGAAGGACGACGTGCGCGAACTGTTGATGCAACTCACAAACAGTTATCTTTTTAAAGATATTTATGCGATGCAGGACGTGCGCAAACCCGATTTACTCGAAAAACTGCTCGTAGCGCTGGCTCTGCAAATCGGAAATGAAGTATCGTTCAATGAATTGGCGCAAACCATCCATTCGGATGTGAAAACCGTAGAAAGATATATCAGTTTACTGGAGCAAACATTCGTGATTTTCCGTTTGAGCGGTCTGAACCGTAATTTGCGCAACGAATTGAAAAAGGCGAAAAAGTTCTATTTTTACGACAATGGCGTGCGTAATGCCGTGCTGCAACTCTTTTCACCGTTGAATTTGAGGCAGGACGCAGGCGCGTTATGGGAAAATTTCTTTATGTCCGAACGGCTGAAATACAATAAATACAACTTGAATTTTGTAAAATCCTATTTCTGGCGTACACAGACGCAGCAGGAAATTGATTTGGTGGAAGAATCGGACGGCGTGTTTCGCGCTTACGAACTGAAATGGAATACAAAACGCCGTGCAACATTTCCCGAAAGTTTTGTAAATATGTATAAACCAGCCGAAAATCATATTATTACACCTGAAAATTACATCCAATTTCTCATATAATCCATAAATTCTATATGAAAATTTAGATTATAATCCAAAAAATCAATTGAAAATTTGGATTAGCCGGAAAATGTATGAACAGCATTATTTTTTACACAATCCCTCCGGTATTGCATGTATATAGAAAATGTCATATTCCACCCCCTGTTCGACTCCTTCGGAGTCGTATATGAACCCGAATTGCGTTTTCTATAAATATTTGAATCCTTTGGATTCATTAATTCACTATTTCAAGTGTTTATACGGAAATTCATTCCAAGAATTGTGTATATCCTTTTCAATCCCAACGGGTGGGGTGTAAAAAATGAGGGTTTGAAAAATTTGAAAATGCGTTCTAAAAATTGAATAACGTTGACGTCAATGTCCCGTTAGGGACAGGATATTGGTAGAAAACATGTCACACACAACGGGCGTGCCGTTAGGTACGCGATATGAAAAAAATCAACCTGTTGCGTACCTGACGGCACGCCAGGCGG
>JAITMT010000407.1 GCA_031277235.1 Tannerella sp. | reverse complement strand
GACCGAGAAATCCTTTTTAAGCTGCCCGATAATGATTTCCCTTGCAATGGCGTTGACGAGCCACGGCTGTCCCTGCGTCTGTTCAAATGCAAGGTCGACGGCGTCTTTTTCAAAAATCTGACCTGTCTCTTCGGTGTGCTGACGGTAAAGCATTTCAACTTCTGCTGCGGTAAAATTGCGGAGCGTCAATGAACTGGTGATGATGTTGAACGGGCTTGCCGTACCGAGCGTTTCACTGTCTTCACGGATTTTAGCCTTGTAATCACGCAGGTTTCGCATGCCTACCAATGCGATGGAAGCAGGAAAGGGTGCGATGTGCCGGTTGACAAAACCGTCACGCAATTGCCGCAAAAAAGTAATCAGCAGTACATCGGACAGGCAGTCAGCCTCATCAAAAAGAATCACCATCGGTTTATCCAGTTTTGCGCAATAATTCCTCAGCGCTCTTCCGAATGCAGTTGTATAGTCTGTCTTATCAATGTTTTCGCCAAACATTTCGGGGTTGGGGAAACTGTAATTTTCCAATGACATTTGAAACGAATTTAAGATTCCCCTGATTCCGACAAGAGGGTCAGCAACTCTGTATAGTCTTTCAAGTGAGCAGTATATGGCATGACGCTTGCCTTCCAAGTTGATTTTCTGAGCCAGATTAATCAACAGCGTAGTCTTCCCTGTCTGCCTCGCTGCGTGAATAACAAAATACTGTTTCGAGTTGATAAGTTCTGTCAACTCGTTATGAAGGCGCTCTGTCGCGTCAAGCATATAATGTTCGCCCTCAAAGCAAGGTCCAGCCACGTTAAAATATTTCATACGCGATAGTCATTAAGCATCCAATGATGCAAAGTTAATCATTATTTTGATTCGGCAACTTAATATAGTGTGATAATACCTGAAAATGCTACTGTTTATCTGTAACGATTGATTTAAAAAGATTGAGCAACTACCCCTGCTACATTAAAGAAAATTAAAACAATATTTTTGCCATTTTATATTATTTTATATCGTGCAAGACATTTGCTTTGAAATATGCAGAGACGTTTTCTCTATTATTCTGTTTTCCATATATTTCAATTCAACTGTTGATTTTCTTTTTTCATTCAGATTACCTATTTGAATGTTGTAATTACTATCAACGGATTATCCAATTCATTCATTCCCTCTACGATGGATTTCAGTTTGGCGGCTTCTTCTGAGGGATGTTCTGACATGAAATGCAATATTATATCCTTTTTCTCTACTATTTCAGTTGCAGGAATCAATGCAATCGCCTTACCCATGCTTTGATACTGAGGATTAAAATACAGTCCGGTTACCATGTCGTCTATGAAATAGTCCATTTTTTTCTCATCTCCAATTCCTCTATTGTGAAATATTGGAGGATTAGAATAATTGGTCCTTTGGAAGTATCCAGTTTGTTTATTATAAACCATAAAAAATCTTTCCCATTGACTTTTTAATCTGAATATTATATAGCTATCCGATTCAAAAATAGCTGCGTTGGGACGTAGGATATAAGTAAAAGGGATGAGGTTTTCCCCGATTTCATTTGAGAAAAAATTGTACGGTTTTAAGATAAGATTCCCTGTAAGTTTTCGTACCGGAACAATAGAGTCTTTTAAAATACGATAAATCGTGTCGTTTCCGTATTCCAAATAATAAAACCTGCTATTGTTTTCCCATAAAAAATTTTCTGAGGAGCCAAGTCCCCTTTCTCTTCCGTTGTATGGATATAAATGACTTGGATAAACTTTTTTTAGTTTTCCTTCGTAATCAATAAAACGAATCAAGGGACAATTGGGTCTTCTCCGTTCAGACATTGTTTGTCTGACTGCAATTGTAGTTGTATCAATTATATCAATCATTTCTATATCATTTTGAAGCCTGATAGATGAAACGAATGAGCCATCAAAACGATAAATCACAATTTTTTTGCTTCCTCCATCTCTTGCATAAATCAGCTCTTTGTCACGGTCTAACTGTATGGGAGGCATAATTTGTACAAATTCTGCCGGCCCCATTCCTCTTTTCCCAATGTTTTTAAGAAAATTCCCCTGCAAATCATATTGCCTGATATTATACAAATCAGCCAAGAAAATATATTCTTCGCTAATTTGCACATCATACGTATGAAAATCATTTATTGGAGGTTCTTCAGCTAAATGAACAAATTTGATATTAGAAGCAACGGTAGATAAGTTATTATCGAAGTTGGTGCATTTTGAAAATAAAGCAATTTCAATTAAATTCCCGTCTGTTTTATTCAATTCAATATCAGTATTTGAGATGGATAACTTCTGATTTAATCCGACTTCTTTGTTGGATTTATATAAATCAGATTTATGATTGCAAGAGATGAACACCAAAACTATAAACAAGATACATAAAAATTTTTCATCCATATTTCTTATATAAATTTATTACTTAAATTTAACAATTCTTACCATCGGATTATCATCTGCATCAAGTGTTTTTGCAAACTTTACCATCTCCTTATTCAATCGCTTGGCCTTGTAAGCATTGATTATTTGTCCAGGCCAAATCAGTTGGGCTGTCATATTTTTAGCAACGGCAGGGGCTTGTCCCATATTCCATTGTCTATTCCAGCTATAATTCATGTTCCTGATTACATCTGAATCTAAAATTGATACTTCACTTATCTCATTGCTGCCAAATTCATACATGTAAATTGGAGCTTTTCCGCCGCCACCTTTGAGACTAAGATTGATCGGAACTTTGCCAAAGAGTATAAATTTATCGGTTGTTAATAGAGTTGTCCATATAATCAGTGGGTCGGATGAAGCACGAACCGATGGCTTGCGGGTTAACAAAGGTGTTAGTTTCCTGTTTTGGGTGAGCAAGTAAAGCGTATCGGATGACATATCTGCAATGACAAAATCGTTACCGTAACACATGTTTGATGGGAAAATAATCATAGTAGTCCATGTTTTTCCACGCTCTTGTTCTTGTTCTGACATGGTTGAATATCGTTTAGACAAATAAATATCCAAAGCCGCAATCAGACTTCCGTCCTTTTTTGAAATCAGACTGTAAGGATTTGTTTTAGCATTACGCGGATTAGTCATATCTAATACAAAATCATCGTATAAAAGCAAAGTTTCATCATCAAAATTAAATACTTTAGAATTATTCCGTATTGTATTGATCGGCAAGGATCGTTTGTATTCACCGGTCAGCGAAAAGACTTGTATAGAATTGGAACAGACAAATATTTCTTCTTTTTTCTCATCTAAAATGGTTCCGATTGAGTTGGAAGATACTCCGCCAATCATTTGATATTCTCGTCCACTCTGTCCTTTATGGTTGAAATGGGAAACAATTTTCCCTGCTCGATTGAAAACAAATATATCACCACGTTCCCAGTCATGTATAAGCATATAGTTGTCGGTAACAGCGGAGAGGGTAGTTCTTTCACCCAATAAAACATCGTCGGTAGTTTCCAACGGGATATACTCAATATCTGCCATATCCCGAAGATTTTGCTCCTTTTTGGGATATGTTTTTGTCAAATCAATAACCGGCAGTTTTTCTGTTCCTG
>JAITMT010000380.1 GCA_031277235.1 Tannerella sp. | reverse complement strand
TTCCTTTTTTTCAATTTCTAAACATAAAATAAACCGCTCCCATCATACATAGGGCAGCCCAGATATAATCCGTTTTAAATGGCTGATTCATAAAGAATACCGAAAACGGAACGAAAACGGCAAGCGTTACGACTTCCTGGATAATCTTGAGTTGCGGTAAAGTATATACCTGATAACCAATGCGATTTGCAGGAACCATGATCAGATATTCAAAAAAGGCAATGCCCCAACTCGCTACCACCGCAAAAATCCAACTTTTCGCAGAAAGCGTTTTCAAATGTCCATACCAGGCATACGTCATGAAACAGTTAGAGCAAATTAGCATTATAACTGTCAGTAAATAAGGATTGTATAAATGTTTTAACATACAGATTATTCGTATTTCGGGGTGCAAATTTACGGATTTTATTCCATTAAAAATGAATTTCATGCTTTTTGTTCAGGGCAACCGCATCAAAAATTCCGTCAGGGATTAGATATTGGTAGAAAACGGCATTTCCCCGTAACAGGCATGCCGTAGGGTACGCAACAGGAGCATTTTGGGTAAAAATAGCGTATCTACGGCACGCAGCATCAGGAAAATAACATTTTTCTACCAATATTTTGTGCCTAAGGCACATTTACAGTCCGTCATCAACATTTTTCACCATATTTTGATGCGGTTGCCCTGAAAAATTCGTGTTTTTTTGATGAAGCAATCAAAAAAATATTCTATCTTTGTGGTTTGTAAATGACAATTTCAGACAAAATGAGCAAGAAAAAACTGTTTTATATCCTCTTTATTTCGTTGCTGGTAGCGGTTTCGATTATCGGCGTTGTGGCGTATTATATTCTGTATATGCCTAATTTCGAGCCTTCTGAGACTGAATATGTTTATATTCAAGAAGATAACAAGGATTTCGACGCCTTGTGCGATGATTTGCAGGCGGCGGGCTGCCGGGATATCCGGTTTTTCAAATGGCTTGCCGAATTGCGCAAATATCCCCAAAACATGAAGGCGGGACGCTACGCCGTTACGCCCGGAATGAGCAACAACACGCTGTTGAACAGGCTGAGACGCGGTCAGCAAACGCCCGTCAAACTGACATTCAACAATATGCGTCTCATCAGCGACCTGATAGAGCGGCTTTCGGAGCAGTTGATGGTCTCCGGCGAAGAATTGCTTTCGCTCATCAGCGACGAAACGTACTGCGAGTCGCTGGGCTTCAACACAAGCACGGTTAAGACGATGTTTATTCCCAATACGTACGAAGTTTACTGGACGATTTCCGCCGAAAAACTGATGGAACGGATGAAGCAGGAATACGACCGTTTCTGGACGGCGGAACGGCGCGCAAAAGCCGAAAAAATCGGACTGACACCCGTTGAAATTTCCATCCTTGCCTCAATCGTGGAGGAAGAAACTGCCGCTTCCGACGAATATCCCGTCGTGGCGGGTCTGTATATCAACCGCTTGCATAAGGGAATGTTGCTGCAAGCCGATCCGACCGTGAAATATGCCGTAGGCGATTTTTCGTTGCAGCGCATTTTGAATGTTCATACAGGCGTTGATTCGCCCTATAATACTTACCGCTACGAGGGTTTGCCGCCCGGTCCGATTCGGATTCCTTCGCCGCAAAGCATTGACGCCGTGCTGAATTATACGAGTCATAACTATCTGTACATGTGCGCGAAAGAAGATTTTTCGGGACGGCATAATTTTGCGACCACCATGCGGGAACACAATATCAATGCCGACAAATATCGCGCGGAGTTGAACCGGCGGGGGATTCGGTAGGCTGTAGGCGATAGGCAGTAATACGGTTTTTTTACAAAAAAAAATGCAAAAAATGTTTTTATTTCAAAAAAAACAGTATCTTTGCCACCGAAAATTATTACAATAACATTAAAAACATACGATTATGTATTGTCCAAAATGTGGAGCCAATAACCTTGAAGGTCAGACTTTTTGCGGTAGCTGCGGAAGTCCGTTGAGCAGCGGTACCTCAGCCTACGTGGAACCTCAAGACCATTACCAAAAAGAGGAAAGAACGAACACAGCCCCTGTATCAGGCTCATACACAGCGCCTCAAGGAAATTTCTATACCGGAGGAACGGTCAGACCCAAGTCCTACCTGACGGAATCCATTCTTGTTACGATTATTTCAACTCTTTGTTGCAGCAGTATTATTTCCCTGGTGCTGGGCATTATTGCGATTGTCAAAGCCAGTAATGTAGATACCTATTTCAATATGGGAAATGTTTCGGAAGCCGTTCAGAACTCGGATTCTGCCAAGAAATTAACCATTTGGGCGGCTGTCATTGCTGCAGTCTGGGGTATAGTTTTTTACATCTTTATATTTACTATTGGTCTTTTGGGCTCTATCATCGAAAATTTGTAAAATTTTCTAACCCAATAAAAAAACAGTATCTTTGTAACCGAAAAATTTTATTAACCCATTAAAAATATATAACTATGATTTGTTCAAAATGCGGAGCCAATAACATTGAAGGTCAAACATTCTGCGGCAGTTGCGGAAATCCCTTGGAAAGCGGAATTTCAACCCCCTCAGAACCACAAGACAACTACCAGACAGCGGAAAAAACGTACAACGCCGATGTCTCAAATGCCTATACTGCTCCTCCGGGTGGTCCCTCCAACGGCGGAATGGTCAAACCCAAGTCCTACCTGACGGAATCCATTATTGTTACGGTCGTTTCAATTCTTTGTTGTGGCAGTCTTGTTTCTTTGATACTTGGCATTATTGCGATTCTCAAAGCGAGTAAGGTTGATAACGATTTCAACACGGGAAATGTTTCCGAAGCCATTCAAAACTCGGAATCTGCAAAAAAATTAACCCTTTGGGCGGCTATTATCGCCGTAGTTTGGGTTATAATTGGTACAATCCTTTGGTTTGTTGGCGTTGGTGCTTTATTTGCCGGTGGCGAACTTGAAGAGATTCTCCAACAATATCAATGATTGGCTACAAAAAAATGCTTCTCGGAATGTCAATAATCATCCTGTTGGTTATTGGCATTCTTGTTTATGCAAACTTCAATCCGGAGGATAATCCGCTGTTTCCCAAGTGCCCTGTCTATGCGCTGACAGGCTATCAGTGTCCGGGTTGCGGTTTTCAGCGCGCCCTGCATCATCTTTTCCATGGACACATTGTGGAAGCATTGTCCTATAATTCGCTTATATTCATCCTTTTTCCGTATATTTTTTTGTTGATCGTTTTGGAATATTTCGTTGACAAAATCCGTCCCGCCGCCCGGAAACTCCGCCAAATTTTCCTCAGCAAGTGGTCAGTATTGGCGCTTGCCGTGCTGATCGTTGGGTTTGCGGTTGTGCGAAATTTGTAAATTCAACGATTTTCATCAAATAATTTTTACCTTTGCAAAAATTTATAATCATGAAAGACACTGCACAAATAGAACAAAGCCGCTTGAAATCCATTGACGTTTTACGCGGATTCGACATGTTTTTTCTGGTGGGTGCGGGCGATATTCTCCGGAATTTTTTCGGGGCGTTTCATTCCGAATCGCTGCAACCTGTTCTGAATCAACTGGAACACAACTGGTTGGGATTCACGGCGTGGGATATTATCATGCCGCTGTTTTTGTTTACGTCAGGGCTGTCCATGCCGTTTTCCTTCGAGAAATATTTGAGTAATCATACGAAAAAACAACTGTATATCAAGGTTTTGAAACGTTTTTTCCTGCTGTTTCTGCTCGGCTGGATAGCGCAGGGAAATTTGCTCGATTTGGATATCAATACTTTTCACGTCTATTGCAACACGCTGCACGCCATTGCTTTCGGCTATTTGATTACATCAATCATCGTTTTGAATATCCGTAAATTGAAAATACAGATTGCGGTCTCTGCGCTGCTTGTTCTGGTCTATTGGGCGCTGCTCGGTTTTGCGCCGGTTCCGGGCTACGGCAGCGGAAATTTCACGCCGGAAGGTAATTTTGCCATGTATATTGACAAACTCGTGCTGGGACGGTTCATTGACGGAACGTATTATACCTGGGTTTTGTCGAGTCTGGGCTT
>JAITMT010000375.1 GCA_031277235.1 Tannerella sp. | reverse complement strand
TGGTAGCGTTTCATCATGGAAGGTACAAGAGTTGCCCCCAGATCGAACGTCGTTATCTCGCTTTCGAAGGTCGCATCCTTCTCTTCGCCGTCATGTTTCCCGAAATAACATTGCTGACCGTCGTAGAAAAACCATTCCCCGTATATCCAACTAAGCCGGTTCAGAAACTCGAAACAGGTCTCGTCATACTGGCAGATGTAATCTATTTTTCCCGTGAATTTGGGTTTCGGAGTTACTTCACCGCCGTTTCCCGAGGTACCTACAGCTTCCGATACTATACCGTTCAGAGTCATGTCCATAAAGGAATCCATCGTTTTAGTGCCGTCCAGTTTTGCCGTCGGACTGCATCCCGATATCCGTATGTGATTCTGACCTCCATGATGCCCGATGACCGAAGCGCCGGTTATCATGCCCTTGAACAGGTTTACACCCTTTCCGTCGCGGTGCTTCATTTCTATTTCCACATCCTTTCCCAGCAATTCGAAAATCACGGCAGGCGACTCCATCCATGACGAATCAAGGTCGTTGTAGTCCACTACCAGATCCATCGTGTGGTGGCTGTTGAAACCCTGCTCCAGACGCAGTTTGACGACATAACAGTCGTTCCCTGCTACTTTTGCCTTTACCTCTACTTTATTTGATTCCATATAAAATCCTGTTTCTTATTTCTTGGTATTCACACAAATACGTGATCTTTTAGTATCCCGAATTCACGCTTGCCTTTGCCGGTTTCTCCCGTCAGCGCACGGATAAGACGGATGAACAGATTTTTACAGATCAAATGTATAAAAATCCGAAACCATCCGTCCGACCTTCAACATTCCGGAATATCCGGATGTTCCGTGCGCAAAACAGACAAAACCCGGACTGTGCAGGATTACTGCAGTTCCGGCCAGTTCTGTTCGAGGATTGCCTCCCCGAAGGTGAATTTCTGCGCGGATATTGTCATCGTTATCAGCATCGGGTGTTCTCCAACGATATGGATTCCCTCCTCGAGTTTGATGATGTATCCGTTTTCCCACTTCAATTCCTTCATCGTGGCGTCTTCGTCATCCTTCTTGAAGGATATCGTGCCGGAATTGGGTTTAAACTGGCTTGCCATTTTTTCAAAAAGAGAGACCTTGCTGGTGGATTCCACTGTAACGTTTATCAGCGCTCCATAAAGGTTCGAGGACGGTCTTCCCTTGGAATCCGTATCCCTTTCAAGAGAAAAATTGCATTTGATTACATCAAATTCTTCTCCTTCATAGCTCAAATTTGCTCTAAAAGCCATAATTCCTAATTTTTAATGATTAAACAATAATTTACTTGGGCCATTTGTGATCGACTTCAGCGCCTTCCACCGATATTTTTTCAGCAGATACCGTGAAGCTGATTTGCATCGGTTCCTTTCCCACTACATCAAGCTCTTCATTATATTTAATAACGTAGCCGTTCTCCCATTTGACCTCTTTCATCTTTGCCTCTTCATCACCCTTGTTGAACGTTACCGTACCGGTGTTGGGTTTGAACTGGTTTACCATCTGCGCGATTATTTTCGTGTCGTCGGTCGATTCGACCGTTACATACACGTTACCGCCGTACACATTGGACGAAGGACGCCCCTTCGCATCCACATCCCGCCGGAAAGAATAGTTGCAGTCAAGTACATCGTACTCTTTCCCCTCAAACTGTAATTTAGCTCTAAATGCCATAGTACAAATTTTTTTAGTTAATAATTTAGTTAATAATATAGTAATATAAAAATCTCCCTATCCCACACCGGTTATAATAACTGCGCAACAGAATCACAGGCGTTTCGCTTCACGCAGCAGAAGACAGTGTCGGGAATTAGCCGTTTTGGAAGATAAAAAATAATATTCAGCATCTTGAAAATACGTATCACCCTGTTTTGGACACTGTCCGGCTGAGTCCATGCAATTTATGAATATCTCCAAAACTCCGTACATGCAGCCGGTTTTAAAAAAATCAATTCAAAAGTCCTCTTACTTTCGGCGGCAAAATTAGAGAAAGTTTTTTAATTTACCAAACAAAAAAAGCAGTTTTAATGTTAATTATTCTTAAAGAATAGTTAATAATTCTTAATAAAATTTGTTGACGGTGCAGAATCCGCATGAATAAAGCAAAGTAGAATTTGCAGAATCCGGGGAAATGTCAAACTGAAAATGCAAAAAACGAGTAAACTGTTCAACAAACTGCCTTTTCTTTTGTTTTTTGATTGTTTTTTTATTCATAACTTTTCTATCAAAAAATTCTGAAATACATTTCGGTTGAAATCAACTATATTTCTATTTTTACCGATATTCAATACCTGTTCGAATATTTGCACCGTTTTGTTTGATTTTTAGGCGGAATTTGCATTGCACGAGGCTTACTATGTCGGCGGGACTGCTGCCGCCAAGGATCAAAAAACTTCTATGTGAAAACATAAATCTCTATATTTATCTAAATCATTTCAAATTAAAAACATGTCAAAACTAAAATATCCTTACTACTTTCAACAATCAATACTTGTCCAAATATTCGCACCGTCCTGTTTGATTTTTCGACGGAATTTGCAGTGCAGTGTTTTTTATCTTTTAAACAACTATTTAGAACCAATAAAGAGAAAAGAAAGAGAATGGATGTTTAATGATTGACTTCATATATTTTGTTCTTATAATTCTATTTTTCACTATTTTTGAAAACTTGAACTAATCCCGTAAAGTTTTTACTAAATAGTATCCCAGCGGCGGTACAACGACAGCAACAATTAAATATTTAATATCAAAGAAATTTGCCTGCCGATAAAATTGGATAATGCTAATAAAGATTGTCCACAAAAGCCAGACCAAATATTTTGGTTGATACAAGTCTATTTTCTGATTGTCATTTTTCTTATCTTCAATGTCTCTCATTTTAAAACAGTATAATTAGTAAAGCATAAACATTTCTATCCCACATATCCATATTTTATACCCGCATAACACGCAGGAGGACCTGCAATGCTGTAAATTAGATATCCCAAATTCAGGAAACTTTCATTTCTGAAATAAGAAAAAACAAGTCCGGCCAACATCCATAAAATCCATAATTTAAACCAATTAAGAGATTTCTTTTCCTCGATATTCTTCTTTTTCTTATGATCGTTTACATTATAATTTGTTTTGTTATTATTTTGTTTTCCTTTATTATGTTTACGTACCATCATTAAAATAAAAAGCTATTATTCTTTATCTTTTTTTTCTCCTTTCCCTATTTTGATAAGTGTTTTTTCTACAGTAATAAATAGTGTACCTTTACTCAAGTTCTTATTCCAAAAATCAATACCTCTATTAAGAATATTTTTCATAGATTGTTTTGTTGAATTTTGGTATAAAAAATTTTTCAAATTGGGATAGGCTTTTATAATAGGCATTGTAATTTTAGTCATCTGAGATTTATTCGTAAATTTATTAATAAAACCTGCGCGTTTCGGCAAATTCTCTGTTAAAACATTTAAACCTACTTTCGACTTTCCAAATATTGAAGTTGATACTTTACTGATACCACCTGAAAATAATGTTGGAATGATATTTGCCAAATTTTCATAAGGAGTGTAATTTGTACTTCCATCAATATTATAACGAGCATTACCCCCTGTCCATTCATTAAAAGCGTCCTTTGATCTTCCATCTGAAAATAACAAATTAACATATCCATCCGTAAACACTTGTACAATGGCATACCAGTCATTTACAAATTGATAAGAAAAACTTGCGAAAAGATTTTCCGATTCAGCCCATTGCCGTAATTCTGATGGCTTATATTCATTTAACCATGTTCTATCGTCTTTCGGTCTTGGTCCGCCATAAGCATTAATAAAGTTCCTTATTTTTTCTTCATTATCTACTAATTCACCCGGGAAATCATCAACTGTGACTTTAACATTTTTATTTGTAATTTTTTTAATGAGATCATCCCTTAACATTGGTAGCACGAAAGTCAAATCAGGTTTATCTTTACTCTTTTCTTCTTTTTCTGCCTCTTTTATTTTTTTGTCGTAATATTCTTTGACAATTTTAACGACATTTTCCTCTTCTTTTTGACGATCATATATTACTATCGGCAAAACATTGTCTGAAATCGGATATGCTTCATCCTGCACGCAAACGGTGAAATGACTAATATCATAGAAAAATTCATTGCTTGCCGTTTGAACTTTATTGACATTTACATTGGAGTAATATGTTGTGTCGCCTTCCCTTGTGCCACCACAAAGATTGTTAATCCCCAACCGGCTCAACAATGGTCGCAGTATTTCCAGTTCGTCGTTCATTT
>JAITMT010000152.1 GCA_031277235.1 Tannerella sp. | reverse complement strand
ACGCATTGCTGGGACTGGAATGACGGATTGTATCTTTTTCGTTCCCTCGATATGAAACAGTGGGAACCGATGGGCTTGATCTGGTCAATGGAAAAAGACGGAACCTGGCAGAAATATCCGAAAATACATGAAGAAGGCGGGAAGTATCCGAAAAAGTCAATCAACGGCGATTCGCTGGACAACAGGTTTCTGGCTGTCTGGGCGCCGGAATTGCATTACATAAAAAGCAGAAAAAACTGGTATATTGTAACTTGCCTGAATGATTCGGAAAAGGGGAAAGGCTCTTTCATTCTCGAAAGCGTCAGCGGAAAACCGGAAGGACCTTATGTGAACATCAAAGGCAACGAAGAGGCTCCCCTGTTCAATAATATTGACGGAAGTTTATTTGAAGACGGGGATGGAACGGTCTATTTTGTCGGGCACAATCACTACATCGCCCGCATGAAAGAAGACATGTCGGGGTTTGCGGAACCGCCGGTTCAACTGAAAGAAACAAGTTATAATCCGGAACCCTATATCGAAGGGGCGTTTATCTTCAAATATGAAAATAAATATCATTTGGTACAGGCGATCTGGTCTCACCGGCTTCCGGATGGAACCGAAACTTACTCTCCCGACAAAGACGACAACAAGACCCGCTACAGTTATGATTGCATCATTGCTACAGCCGATAATATTTACGGACCCTATTCCAGGAGATACAATGCAATGACCGGAGGAGGGCATAACAACTTTTTTACGGACAGGGACGGTCAATGGTGGGCAACCATATTCTTCAATCCGCGTGGAGCGCAGGCAAAGGAATATAAACAGACCTGCCGCCCCGGACTGGTACCCATGAAATATGTGAACGGCAAATTTATGCCGGACCCCGAAAGAATAAAACCATAAAAATATCATCAAAATAGAACCATCAATATGTTAAAAAAAATCTTATCATTACTATTGGCGTTTTGTTCCCTGATTCTTTACGGGCAAAACGCGGAAGTCAGGGGAACAGTCGTTGACAAATCGAACGAACCCCTTGCAGGCGCAAGTATCAGCATTCAGGGTACTACTACGGGTACGATTGCAGATGTGGACGGGAATTACACGATTTCGGTCGCTTCCGGTCAGACGCTAATGTTTTCTTTCATTGGCTACATCACGCAGGAAATTGTCTATACCGGGCAATCCGTTATTGACGTAACCATGACGCCGGACACGGAATTGCTCGACGAAGTAGTTGTAGTCGGTTATGGTGAACAGAAAAAAGTAAGCATCACCGGCGCCGTCGGAACGATCAAGAACGAAAGCATCAACCGCTTAGCAAACAGCACGACGGCTGCCTTGCAGGGAATATCGCCGGGCTTGACCATTCTGGACAAGGGAGGTTCTCCCGGACGATCCAATACGACGCTTCGCATTCGCGGCGTTACGACCATTAGCAATATCAATAACAACAGAGACGCATTGCTGCTCGTTGACGGCGTGGAACAACGCATTGAAGACATCAATCCGGATGATATCGAAAATATTTCGATTCTGAAAGACGCTTCCACAACGGCAATCTACGGTTCGCGCGCTGCAAACGGCGTTGTGCTGGTTACGACCAAACGGGGAAAAGAAGGTCAGATGCGGATTAATTTCAACTCCTATTGGGGAAGTCAGTCCGTGACCAACAAACCGGAGCACATGGAAAGCGTAACCTACATGAATCAGCAAAATTATGCGTTTCAGAATGCCGGACAGGCTGCCCGCTATTCCGACACGTTCATCCGGGAATGGACGGAAAATCACGAAAAAGATCCGATAACGTACCGTCCGGCAAACCAGTGGCAAGATGCGGTATATCGTAACGCATTGCAGCAGAATTACAGCCTCACGGTGAGCGGCGGCAACGAAAAAGCCAAAGGTTTGATGGCGCTGCGCTATTACGACCAGGAAGGCGTCATTCCCAATTTCAACTCGAATATCAAGGAAATTCGTGTCAATGCCGATTTCAACCCTTTCAAACGGCTTAAAATTTCGGCAGACGCCAATTTCCGCAGCCGCTATTCTCTCGCGCCGGTCGGGGCTTACGATTACGACGTCAATGGAGGAGGCATTTTCTATGCGATGTATCATGCCACGCAATTTGTCGTTCCCCAATATCCCGACGGCAGTTACGGTCTGGGAAACAAGAATGCCAATCCGCTGATGCTTGCCGAAATGGGCGGCGACGATAAACAGTGGCGCAATCTTTTTATCGGAAATGTAAAAGCCGAACTCAGCATTATTGACGGGCTGAAATTTACGTTACAGTATGCACAGCGCTATGCTTTCAACAAGAATGTCAAGTTTGAAAACGCCTATACCGTTACAGACAAAAATTTCCTGGACTGGACGGCTACAGCCCGGGACGAAGCCTACAATCCCAATGCGAACCGGCAACGCTTGCGGAATATTTCGCGCAACGGCATGGACGATTACCGGGAAGATATTGACGAATATACGCTCAATCTCCTGCTCGATTACGACAAGACATTCGGAAAACACAACATACACGTGTTGGCGGGTTTTTCGCAGATCAATAATTTATGGTCGCACAATCAGGCGCAGCGTCAGGATTTTTACAATAACGAAGTGCAATCCATCAATATGGGTTCCGAAAGTTCGTGGAAAAGTTACGGATACAACAACGAATTTGCCTTGCAGTCTTATTTCGGACGCCTGAATTACAACTACGACAACCGCTATCTGCTCGAAGCCAATTTGCGTTACGACGGTACTTCCCGGTTTACGGGCGATAACCAGTACGGTATATTTCCTTCTTTTTCAGCCGGATGGCGCATTTCGCAGGAAGCGTTCTGGAGCGACGGTCTCCGTGAAATTATTTCCGACTTGAAATTGAGAGGCTCCTGGGGTCAGGCGGGAAATCAGACCGCCGGTCTATATGCCTTCTATGAATCCTATACATCTACGACCTACAATTTCAACAATCAGGTGGTGCAGGGTTACATGCAAACCGCTTTAGCCAACAAGGAATTGAAATGGGAAGTCAGCACGCAGACCGATTTGGGTATTGACGCGAGTTTTCTGGATGCGCGCCTGAATCTGACGGCAGATTACTACAATAAACGGACAGACGGAATTTTGGTCAATCTGCCCATTGCCGGTACCATCGGGCTTGACGCGCCTTTTCAAAATGCGGCAATTGTGGACAATAAGGGCTTTGAAGTATCGCTGGGCTGGAGAGACCGGGTTGGCGATTTTTCCTACGGTCTGAATTTCAATATCTCCAACAACCGGAACGAGGTGGTCAGTCTGGGCGGAGCGAATCCGACCGTCGTCGGCGGGCTTGCCGATGTGGTTTCGACCGTCCGCGAAGGTTATCCCATTGATTCGTATTGGGGCTACGAAACGGGCGGATTGTTGACCCAGCAGGACATGGACAACAAATATCCCGTATATGACGCCCGCATGGGAGCCGGCGACGTCAAATACATTGACCGGAACGAAGACGGCACGATTGACGCCGAAGACATGACGGTGATTGGCGATGAATTTCCGCGTTATCCGTTTGCATTTTCCGCGAACATGGACTGGAAAGGATTCGATTTTTCATTTGTCCTGCAAGGCATCATGGACGCGCAGACCCGCGTATCGGGCGCTTTGGCTGAAGGCGGTAATTTTGAAGGATTTACGCTGGATATTTTCAAGGATTACTGGACGCCCGAAAACACGGACGCCCGTTTCCCGCGTCCGAGGAAAAGTGTGGACTTCAATTCCATGATGTCCGACTACTGGGTTGCCGACGCAAAATATATTCGTCTGAAAAACATACAGTTAGGCTACACTTTGCCATGGGTATGGACGAAAAGGGCAAGTATCGAAAAAGCCCGTATTTATGTAGCCGGAAGCAATGTACTGACTTTCTCGCCCTTGAACGATTGGGGAATTGACCCGGAATTTGTCGCCGGACGATTTCTCTATTATCCGCAAACCTCCGTCTATACGATTGGCATTAATTTGACATTTTGATTTTTAACAACTAAACGAAATTTATTATGAACAGATATTTTTTATTATCGCTCCTGTCGCTCGTCGTTTTCGGATGCAGCGACGTGCTGGACACAATTCCTACCGACCGCCTTTCTTCCGAAGTCTATTGGAAAGAGGATAAGGACGCCGAATATGCCGCAAATGCCGTTTACCGTTTTCTGGAAGAACCCGGCACGCTGCTGGGACGCGAGGCTATGTCGGACATTGCCCGGGCTACTTTCGAGACCTCCGACGAGACGAGAGTGGAAGCCAGCATTGCCGACCCGCAAACGCCTATTTTCCAGAACACCTGGAATGATATGTATAAAGGAATCCGCCGCTGCAACGACTACATGGCAAATGTTGATAAAATCACGCCGACCGACGAAGCAAAAGTGAACCGGCTGACAGCCGAAGTGCGCACGCTGCGCTGTTATTTTTACGCCCGTTTAGTTTCCTATTTCGGCGATGTGCCTTTGATTTTGACGCCTATCGGCATCAGCGAATCCAAGGAACTGACGCGGACGCCCGCATCTGAAATATACGAATTTATCTATACCGAAATCAGGGACGCCGAACAGTACCTGCCGAATACGACGACCGAAAAAGGCAGGGTAACGAAAGGCGCCGCCTTGAGCATACTGGCGCGGACGATGCTATTTGCCGCCGGTAACGTTACGGGCACGGACGACCGTCCTGCATTGTACTATCAGCGTGCCAAGGAAGCGGCGGACGCCGTAATCGGACTGGGCGTATATTCCCTGTTTCCGGAATATAAATCCCTGTTTTTGTATGCCAATGAGAATAACGCGGAAGTCGTATTCGACAGTCAATACATGAAAGACGTCTTTTCCAACGCGGTGATGAACAATTTCGGCGCCGTATCGCTGGGCAATAACGGTTCCCGCATGTCTCCGACCAATGTGATTGTAGATGAATACGAAACCGCGAACGGCAAAAAGATTTCGGAAGATCCGACCTACGACCCGCGGAATCCATACGCAAACCGCGACCCGCGACTCGCTTACACGCTCTATGTGCCCGAAGATCTCTTGCCGAATGGAACCGTTTATGATTCGCGTCCGGGCTGGAGTACTTCCGGCGATGCGATCGGCGCCAGTTATCAGGTATCCAAAACCGGCTTCCTGCCGAAAAAATACATCAACGCGGAAGACATCGGACAGAGTAACCGTACAAACTGCGGCATCAATTTAGTACTCTTGCGCTATGCCGAAATTTTACTGACGGCAGCCGAAGCGCGGATCGAACTGAACACGGAATCCGACATGGCGCTGAAATATATCAACGAAGTACGCCAGCGCCCCGACGTAAATATGCCGCCGCTGTCGGGCGTTATGTCCCAGGCTGCATTGCGCGACGCCGTCCGCCACGAACGGACGGTCGAACTGGGCTTGGAAGGCAATCGTTTCTTCGACATTCGCCGCTGGAAAATCGCCGAAAGCGTTTGCAATATGGATCAGATTGAAGGAATGACTTACGTTGACAAGACAACCGGCGAACTTGTTACCATTGTAACCGATTACAAGAAAAAATTCACCGCACGCGATTATCTTTGGCCTATTCCTTTCAATGAAAGGCAATTAAATACAAACCTGACACAAAATAACGGATGGAATTAACGGTGCATAAAAAATTATTCAACACATTACCGCTTGCAGCATTCGCTCTTTCGGCATGCGCGCAAAATCCTGCGGAAAAAGCGGACAAACGTCCCAACATCCTGATTATCCTTGCCGATGACATGGGATATTCCGATTTGGGATGTTACGGCGGAGAAATTCAAACGCCGAACTTGGACAGACTGGCTCAAAACGGCGTCCGTTTCAACCGTTTCTACAATGCGGGGCGCAGTTGCCCCACCAGAGCCTCCCTGTTGACCGGTCTTTATCCGCACGAAGCGGGCATCGGACGGATGACGTTCGACGACCATTTGCCGGGCTACAGAGGCACCATGACGCACAACGGCGTAACGATCGCCGAAGCGCTGAAAAATGCCGGCTATCAAACCGGTATGATCGGCAAATGGCATGTCGCCGAAACGCCGTTGCGTCCCGACCAGCGCGAATGGTTGGCGCATCAGGTGCAACACGATGAATTTGCCCCCAAAGAAAATTATCCGACCCGCCGGGGATTTGAGGATTATTACGGAACTATTTACGGCGTAGTGGATTACTTCGATCCGTTCAGTCTCGTGAACGGTGAAACCCCGGTGAACAAGGTACCCAAGGACTATTACACGACAATCGCCTATTCCGACAGCGCAGTTTCCTATATCAACCGCTATGCGCAATCCGATAAGCCGTTTTTCATGTATTTATCCTATAACTCGCCGCATTGGCCTCTGCAGGCGCCGGAGGAAGACGTCAAAAAATACGAAAACACGTATAAAGCCGGATGGGAAGCCATTCGCGACGCCCGCTACAAGCGCATGCTCGAACTCGGAATCTTCCCCGAACAGTCTGATTACCTGACAAACCGCCAGGCAACCAAAGAATGGGAAACGAATCCCGACAGCGCCTGGGATGCACGCGCCATGGCTGTTCATGCCGCCATGATTGATCGCATGGACAGGGAAATCGGAAAGGTACTGAAAGCGCTCGAAGACACGAAGGAATTGGATAATACGTTGATTATCTTCCTATCCGACAACGGATGCAGTCCGGAAATCTGTCAAAATTTCCTGCCCGGAGAAAACGACCGTCCGGACATGCTGCGCGACGGTACGCCCGTCATCTATCCGAAAAACAAGGAAGTGATGCCGGGACCGGAAACAACCTACGCCTCTTTGGGACCGTTATGGGCTAATGTGGCAAACATGCCCTTCCGTTTCTGGAAAGCCAAAATGTATGAAGGCGGTATCTGTACTCCGATGATCGCTTACTGGTCCCGGGGAATAAAGATACCCGTAGGCTCCGTAAACAGCGAAATGTGTCACGTGATGGATCTGATGGCTACCTGTCTGGATTTGGCTCAAGCGAAATATCCGACCACCTTCAACGGCAACGAGATCCTGCCTTTGGAAGGAATCAGCATCGTGCCGATTTTGCAAACTGGCAAACGGAAAGGACACAAAATCATTGGCTTCGAGCATTTCAACGAGAAAGCCCTGATGAGCAGGGACGGTTGGAAAATCATTCAGCCAAGTAAAAAAGATTCGCCCTGGGAACTGTATGATTTGAACAGCGACCGCACGGAAAAGAACGACGTCGCCGGTCAATATCCCGAAAGGCTCCGGCAAATGATTTCGCAATACGAAGCATGGGCGGAACGTACGATGGTCGTACCGGCTCCAAAGCCGCAGAATTAAAACGAATCTTCGTAATTTGAAGATTTGAAGATTTGAAAGTTTGAAGATTCAATCCAAAATCGTAAATCTAAAATCATAAATTTATAAATGTTCATGAAGAAATCAGTTTATTTCCCCCTTTTAGGCGCAGCGGCTTGCAGCGGATTGGGCGGATGCAATTCCAAAGCCGAAAAGCAGCCGCAGCCACCGCCCAACATTGTTTTCATCCTTGCCGACGATGTGGGCTACGGAGACCTCTCGTGCTACGGCGCAACAGAGGTTCAAACGCCCAATGTGGACAGACTTGCCGCTTCGGGCATACGCTTTCTGAACGCCCATGCCGCCGCAGCCACCAGCACGCCGTCCCGATATGCGTTGCTGACGGGACAGTATCCCTTTCGCCGCAACGACACGGGAATCGCCGCCGGAAACGCGCCGTCCATCATAAAACCGGAACAGAAAACCGTAGCCGCCATGCTGCAAACCGCCGGCTACACGACGGGGGCGGTCGGCAAATGGCATCTGGGCATCGGAACAGACACGAATCAACCCTGGAACGACTACATTACGCCGGGTCCCAAAGAATTGGGCTTTGATTATTCCTACATCATGGCGGCGACCGGCGACCGCGTGCCCTGCGTCTATTTAGAAAATCAGCGCATTGTGAATCTCGATCCGTCCGACCCGGTGGAAGTCAGTTATGAAACGCCATTTCCGGGCGAACCGCTGGGCAGAGATCATCCCGAACTGCTTTTCAACCTGCATCCCAGCCACGGACACGACATGGCGATTGTGAACGGCATCAGCCGCATCGGTTACATGAAGGGAGGCAAACAGGCGCTGTGGGTGGATGAATATATCGCCGACAGCATCACGTCGAAGGCAGTAGCCTTTATCGAAAACAACAGGGACAAGCCGTTTTTCCTGTATTTCGGAACCAATGACATTCACGTGCCCCGCTGGCCCCATCCGCAATTTGTGGGCAAGTCCGGCATGGGTCCGCGCGGCGACGCAATTTTACAGTTCGACTGGTCGGTGGGACAGGTCTTGGACGCCCTGGAACGCAACGGACTGACGGAAAATACCCTCATCATCCTGACGAGCGACAACGGTCCCGTGATAGACGACGGCTATAAAGACCAAGCCGTCGAACTGCTGGGCGACCACAAGCCCGGCGGAGCGTTTCGCGGCGGCAAGTACAGCGCCTTTGAAGCCGGAACGCGCGTGCCTTTCCTGGTCGGCTGGTCTCGGGGAGGCGTGGAAAAAGGGAAGGAATCGCCCGCTTTGGTGTCGCAGGTGGACTTTTTTGCAACCTTGGCTGCACTTGCCGGACAGACGCTTTCCGACGACGCGGCTCCCGACAGTTTCGACCAACTTAACGTGTGGCTGGGAAAAGACGGAAAAGGACGCGAATACGTGATGGAACAAGCGCTGTCCGGCACATTATCGGTTGTTGAAGGCGACTGGAAATACATCGAGCCGTCCAAACAGAACAACCCGATTCTGAAAAACACCGCAACCGAAAGCGGCTTCATCACCGAACCGCAACTTTACAATCTGAAAGACGACGCCGGCGAACGCAACAACATCGCCGCCGAACATCCGGACGAGGTCAAGAAATTGGCGGAACGGGTGGAAAAAGTGAAGAATACTTCTAAAACGCGGGAATAAAATATCTACGGACAGTTCAAAATAGATGAGAAATAAATGAAAAAAATAATAAACATAATATCAATCGTCAGCATCCCGTCAGGGATGCATCGCTCGGTAGAAAACGTATTTCGTTGTTGGTTGCATTCCGTACGGAATGCATCCGGTGGACGAATATTTCTACCGAGCGATGCAATCCTGACGGATTGCCAAATGGATATTATGGAGTATTCATAAAAAAAATAATATGAGAATAAATATAATTTATAAAAATCATGAAATTATGAGATGCAGGCAACTTGTTGTTGCGTGGCGGCGGCGAGCGCTGCACTGCCACAGCAATAAAATTGTGAATCTGACGTTTTTTCTGTTTTTTTCGTTTCTTCATGTATCTGCTGCGAGTTTTTCGCAGCCCGGTAACATTGAAAAAAACAATCTGGAAATCCGTCAAGAGAAGAGTATCGAGCAGCAGAAAATTGTCATTTCCGGTACCGTTAGCGATAAAGACGGTCCCATACCGGGGGCAAATGTTGCCATTAAGGGAGAATCGCAGGGGACATTTACCGACGTTAACGGTCGTTATTCGATTGCCGTGTCGGGAGAGGACGCCATACTGCAGTTTTCCTTTATAGGATATGCTGTTCAGGAAACAGTGGTAGGCAACCGGAAAACCATCAACATCCTGATGGTTGAAGATAGCCGACTGCTCGACGAAGTGGTGGTTGTGGGCTATGGCGTGCAGAAGAAGGAAAGCGCAGCCGGAGCCATCTCCCAAATAACGGGAGACGACATGCTGAAAATGTCCAATTCGACCAATATTCCCAACGCCTTAGCCGGTCAAATACCCGGCGTAACGATTGTTCAATATTCCGGTCAGCCGGGAGCGGATGTCGGTCAGATATTTATCCGTGGCGTATCGTCGTGGCAAGGGAATGATCCTTTAGTGCTGGTGGATGGCGTTGAACGAAAATTCAACAACATTGACCCGAATGAAATTGAAACGCTTTCGGTGTTGAAAGACGCTTCGGCGACAGCGGTATTTGGAGTGAGGGGCGCCAACGGCGTGATCCTGATTACCACCAAACGCGGAACCAAGGGCGAAGTGAAAGTAACCGCAAGCGCCGAAATGATAGGCAAGCAGCCTATCAACATCCAAAAACCGGTGAACAGTTACCGGACGGCGCTGATCATGAACGAAGCCTACAAAAACGACAACAGTTGGGGCAGTTTGCTTTCTCCGGAAATCATCGAGCATTACCGTGTTCAGGATATGCCCTACATTTATCCCGACACCGACTGGCAGGAGTTGATGCTCAAGGATATGGCCTATTCGCATAAATACAATGTCAATATTTCGGGTGGGACGGACTTTGCAAGGGTATTCGCATCGCTCAGTTACCTGTATGACGACAATATCCTGAAGGCGGAAAAACAACCGGACTACGACCCGAACTGGAAATTCAACCGGTATAACTATCGCTTCAATATTGACATGGATTTGACCAAATCAACTTTGTTATCATTAGACGCCGGCGGGTTTATCTCGGTTATTAACTCACCCTACGACACCAATAATCAGCGACTGTTCCGTAACATTTTAATGTTGGGTCCGATGGCTGCCCCTGCGGGATATCCGGCGGAAGTGCTGGAGCAATATCCCGACCTGACTCGCCCCGATGAAACAGGCTTTCGAATCGCTTCCACCGGTATTCACAATGCAGATAATCCGATGATAGCCAATAACTACAGCGGTCAACGCTCTTCCAAGCGAACCAATGTGGATGCTACTATCCGTCTGCAACAGAAACTGGATTTTATCACCAAAGGGTTATCAGCAGGCTTTCAAGTGGCTTATACGCATAACATGATATATTCGAGGGAATGGTCGTACGACGCTATTACATGGACGTTGAATACGGATGAGACCTGGTCGCGCTACAAGGGGAGAGGCGGCGCTATAGACGGCGAACAGGCTGCCTCGCCGGTAAACTACATCGGAGAATCCGTTGCGGAAGATCCGTTCAGAAGTTGGTATTTTGAAGGCAAGATCAACTATGCCCGCACTTTCGGGAAACACGAAGTAACCGGTCTGATCCTGGGGCAACGCCGCAAGAGTCAAACCGATGTACAGTTCCCCCACTTTGAGGAAGGAATTGTCGCCCGTATCACTTACGATTACGCCAACCGCTATGCGCTGGACGCCAATTTAGGCTATAACGGTTCGGAACAGTTTGCACCCGAAAATCGCTACGGTCTTTTTCCTTCGGTGGGCGTAGTTTGGAATCTGCACAACGAAAAATTCTTTGAACCCGTCAAGCCGGTGATCAGCCGGGCTAAAATCAGAGCGTCGTATGGCAAGGTCGGGAGCGATGCTTCTCCCAATCGCTGGCTATACACTTCGTCTTATGTCAACCAAATGTCCGCGTATGCCAATGACAAGTATTGGCCCGGCGTCGTGGCAGACCATAACTATACCGCTCCCATTATCGAAGAAAATGCCGCCAATAGCGAGGCGACCTGGGAAATAGCAACCAAGCAGAATATCGCCGCAGAGTTGTCTTTCCTGAAAAACAGCATGTTCGTTCTTACCCTTGATTTCTACAAGGAACATCGAACGAATATTCTTCTGAGCAGGTTATCTGTTCCGGCATGGTTCGGCGTGGGAATGAAGCAACAGAATCTGGGAGAAACAAAGACCAAGGGGTATGAAATTGAACTGAAATACCAGCAAACAATCAGCAGTTTTTATTATTGGCTGAAACCGTCTGTTTCCTTTAGCGACAACCGGATTGTTGCACGTGACGAGCCATTGTATGAACCGTCCTATCAGAAAGAAACCGGTCACCGTATTTTTCAGGAATTCGGCTATCCCTCCGTGGGATGGGTACAGGACGGCGACGAACTGATGACCACCGCCCGTTATGGAAGCGGTCTGGTGGGGCTGGGCGATACCAAGTATATTGATTTCAGCGGCGACGGTATTATTGACGAGAACGATCGGGTACCTATCGGTTATTCTACCCGGTATCCATTGTATAACTACACTTTGAATGGCGGTTTCAAGTACCGGAATCTGGAATTTGACTTCCTGTTCCAGGGAGTCAGCCACTACAGCCGTGTGGTCATTGATGCTTTTGCATCACCCCTTCACCGCTTGGCGAATCAAGCGTTCGAATTCCAGATGGATGCCTGGAGTCCCACAAATCCGAATGCGGAATATCCTGCTTACCATTTTGACGCCAACCGCACACATAATATAATGGGTACTGCGGCACGAACGGCTAACACGTATGATGCCTCGTACATCCGTTTGAAATCGGTAAATCTGTCCTACTCCCTACCCAAGGCTTGGGTGGAAAGGACCTTGAAACTGAACAGTCTGTCTTTCAGTCTGCAAGGCAATAACATTTTTACCTGGGCTCCCAACTATCCGTTAACCGACCCCGAAGGGGGAGATCCTGCCAACGGACGATTGAACAATGGCTATTATCCCATGATGAGGACAATTTCATTAGGTATGCAAGTTACATTTTAATAAAATAGATTTATTATGAAAAGAAAAAATATATATCGTATCGCAACGCTTGTCGCAGTGTTCGTTTCACTTAGCGCCTGCAGCAGCGATTATTTAGACAAGATGCAAGAATCCGAAGGATACGACTTCGATAAAGTTTTTAAGGATTCCACCAACTACTATAACTATTGCAATTATTTAGTAGTCAACCCTTTTATGTTGCATTTGCAGAACGGGGTAAAACCTCTGGGCAATTGGGATGATATGTCCGACAATTCCATCTCGACACCCCTTTTTACTACCGTACCTTCGCAGCAGGCTCAAAGAGGCGATTTTTACGCCCTGCGCACCAACGGCGATGCTGATAATTGTAATAACCGCTGTTGGGAGCAACTTTGGAAGAATATCCGTATCACGAACACCGGTATTCGGAACATTGAATATTATCCCGGAGGTGAAACCGGCAGAAACAAAATTCTGGGGATGTGTTATTTCTACCGGGCTTTCACCTATATGGAACTGGCACGCCGCTGGGGAGGGATGCCCTATTTGTACGAACCGCTCGACGCCTCTGCCGAAATGGATATTCCGCGTCTTTCCATGCAGGAAACTTACCTCTTGGCTGCGCAGGATTGCGATTCAGCCGCGATGTATTTGGAGAATGTCATTCCCGTAACGGAATTTCAATTTCCGACCCGCATAGCCGCACTGGCTATCAAATCGAGAATTTTGCTTTATGCCGCCAGCGATCAGGCGCGCACGGAACCCGGCAGTCCCGGTGAAAATCTCTGGGAAGAAGCCGCCTTGGCCGCCGACGAAGCGCTGAAAGCAGCCGAAAACAATGGCTACCACTTAGTGGAATGGGGCGCTTCACTCAATGGAGACGACGGTTATTACTACCTGTTCAAGGATAACCAGTATGAAACGTATATCCCTGAAGTTCTTTTCGGACGCCGTGCGCAAATCGCCTGGGGAGCCGACGCCTATATTCAAACCATCCGTCCGCCCGGAACATTGGCGGGAAGATACGGCGTCGCGGTTAACCAACTGTTGGTTGATTGTTTCGAGATGCAGGAGACCGGTTTGCCGGTCAACGATCTGTCCTCCGGATATGCGGAACAAAATCCTTACGTAGGGCGCGACCCGCGTTTCTACTTCAATGTATTGTATAACAATTCCACCGTGATGACCCGTACCATGGAAATCTGGCAGGAAGAAGAAGGCAAGGGCGTTACCGGCAGTACCGACTGTCGGGTTACTGCACAAGGTATTCCGGACCAAGGTTACACGTCAACCGGCTATTATATGAAGAAATGGATGGGTAAAACCTGGAATGTCGCCTTGTCACAGACATGGTCTTACATCCGGCTGGCGGAGGTATATCTGAATTTTGCCGAAGCCGCCAATGAAGCCTGGGGTTCCCCTACCGCAAAAGACAACCGTTGCAAATATTCGGCAGTGGAAGCCTGCAATATTGTGCGTGCCCGTGCCCAGATGCCTGACGTCGCGTCCAAATTTTTAAATCAGAACGATTTTAGAGAGCGGGTACGCAACGAACGCCGCGTGGAATTTTGCTTCGAAGAGCATCGCCTTTTCGATCTGCGTCGCTGGCTTATCGGAACACAGTCCGAAAATCGGGATATTTGGAGAATGCGGATTACCAAATTAGCGCCGGGATATAATGCAGCGCTTTATCCGACAGGATTCAGTTATGAAAAACAACTCTATTTGAGACGGGTTTTTGAAAACAGGCACAACTTGTTTATTATCAAATTGGATGATACTCGCTTAGGTCCTAATTTCAAACAAAACCCCGGTTGGTAAAAATCTAAATACGCTCAAAAATGAACATATTAAAAATAACCGCAATTGTTATCTTTCTCGCAATAGCCGGGTGGATGCCCACTATTGCCCAGGAAAAAGTAACCGGCGTTACGGCGGATCTGGAAATCGTTGATGAACAGGGAAATGCCGTTCCCTTTGCCGTTGTCTCGTCCGCTAAAAAGCGAAATACTTACGAAGTAAACAAAGAAGGCAGAATCCTGCTGCAACTTCCGCCGGACGACTTGCTGAAAGTGTCGGCTGAGGGTTTTGCAACGGAAATTGTTTCGGTCAGTGAAGCGGGAAAAATAACGCTTAAAAAGGAACTTGCTTTTAACGGACCGGAAAACAAACTCTACACGCTGTTCGGCGAAACGACGGAACGCCGCACCGTAGGCGCCTATTCCAAAGTGGATGGTCGCGAATTGGAAAGTTCACCCACCATGTTCTTCCTCAACTCGCTGGGCGGTCGGCTCAACGGATTATTCACTTCGGATAATACGCTGGTGCCCGGCTTCACGAATGCCAACACATGGGCAAGGACGCAGCAAGGTAGCATGATGGTCATGGTGGACGGCGTGGAACGAACCCTGGATTACATCGAGCCCGAAGTGGTGGAAAGCGTTACCCTGCTGAAAGACGCATCGCTGAAATCGCTTTACGGAGGATTCGACGTCAGCGGAATCCTGATGATCAAAACGCGCCGGGGAAAAGTGTTTGAAAACAGCGCCCGCGTAAACATACAAACCGGAATACAGCAGCCGAGCCGCTTGCCTCAATACCTGGACGCCTACGATTACGCTACCATGTATAATCAGGCGGCAGTGAACAACGGATTCAGTCCGGCATTCACCGACGTGGAAAAGTACCGGACAGGCGAAGACCCGATTCTTCATCCCAATATTGATTACTACGACATGTTCCTGAACCGGCAAATGACCATTTCACGGATCAATATGCAATATTCCGGAGGCAA
>JAITMT010000140.1 GCA_031277235.1 Tannerella sp. | reverse complement strand
GTGTCGGTAACGGGGATTGGCGGTATGGCTGCTTCGCTTTACCACGCCAGCCTCACGGCAATTATGCAGGAGAATTTTCCGCCGGCAAAACTGGGGCGTGTCTTTTCACTTTTTATGAGTGCGAACATCATACCGTCAGCCATCGGATTGATGGGCACGGGATTCCTTGCCGACAATATCGGACTGACCGTAACTTTCATTATATCAGGCGCATTGCTGATGTTGCTCGGTTTCGTTTCGTTCTTCATCCCTGCTATCCGCTCTTTTGCGAAGGAGAATAATTGAAAAAGTTTTGAACACAAATGACACAAAAAGTACCAATCAACATGAAATTTATTGGCGTGAATTTGTGTGATTTGTGTTCTTTCAAGACAGCCTCGCCATAAAAAAACAATCAGGATACGGCTAAAAGATCCCACCCAATCTGATGCAGCGCCGCTACGATTCTGTCTCGTTGCGCCTTGCGCGGTTTTTTTTGTCCGGAACTGTAATGGCTGAGCTGAGCGGGATTCATACCTGCCGCTTTCGCCAGCGCCGTTTTTGTAACCGTTCCGTCAATGTATTTCAACAGAGCTTCAATGTCGAAACGGAATATCAGTTCGTATTCGCCCTGTAATATTTTCGGTATGGGGTGATTTTCTTTTTTTAAACATTCGACGTAAAAAACCAACGCCTCCTTAGCGTCTTTTTTGGCAAGTTCTACGGTTTCCCCAAATCCAAAGACAGTCGGAATCTCATCATAACAAACTCCGTAGCCGTCTTTTCCCATCTCCAAAAGCACGTGTATCTGTTTCATAATTTTTTATTTAATGAGAGAATTGTTAAGCCCCCTTGATTGTCTTTAAAAGTTTTTTGCAAATTCCTGTCGGTACTTCTTTTGCTCCATGAAAGGCGATAACTATTGTTTTTCCGTTTTTTTCGTATTGCCTGTGGCTTGTACCGCTACTTTGGTTGGATAATTTCCATCCATAATTTTCTGCAATTCTTACTAATTCGCTCGATTTCAAATCTTCTATTATTTATTTGACGATGCAAAGGTAATAGATTTTTTACCTTTATACAAATATTCGGGTGAATATTTTTTGCTCTGATATTTTTTGACATAAAAAAGATAAGGATGCCCCTCCATTACCGCAGGGCTGTCAAGTTCTATAATTATATTTGTATTTCAAACCTCATTTTCACCTGATTTAATAAACAGGACGACCTCAGTGGAGAGCCGACGGATTATCCCCACCGTTACCTCATTACCTCATTTTTGTCGTTTTTTACCGCCATCAATTAAATGAGGCAATGAGGTTAAAATAGATGTCGTATTTGCTTGCTACTGAGTTTTTTTTAGTTTGTAAATCAGGTTTTAATCCGATGTAAAAATGCCGAAAATACCGCCTTTTCCTTTCTCTATCAAAATCCTATTTTCTTTTTCAGATTGAAATACAATCCCTGTTTCACTTCTTTCGATCTATGCTCCAACTTTTTTGAATATTATTTGATCAAAATCGGATAATTATTTTTAATGAGTATCCGTATAAGAACCTAAAAAATTATGTAATACAATGATAGATGTATCATTGATCTGTCCCGTAGGGACAATATATTGGTAGAATAGATTATCTCCTCAATCGGCGTGCCGTCAGGTACGCAATATGTTGGATTATTTTCCCATATCGCGTACCTGACGGCACGCTTTTCCGGGAATTACCCTTTGTTCTACCAATATTACATCCCTGACGGGATTTTAGGAGAATATACGGATACTCATATTATTTTTTCAAAGAAATAAATTAAATGAATCTCCGTATAAATACCTAAAATAACGCAATCAATGAATCCAAAGGATTCAAATATTTATAGAAAACACCATTCGGGCTAATATACGACTCCGAAGGAGTCGAACGGGGTTGATTTTCTATAAACATGAAATTCCGTTGGGATTGAAAAGATGTTTGGGTATGAATAGGGATATACAAAATAAGTTATTAAATGCACGATTATCAATAATATAAGTAGTCTCGCCGGGAATCGAACCCGAATCTAAAGTTTAGGAAACTTCCATTCTATCCATTGAACTACGAGACCGGTTTATTGTTCAAAATGTCTTAAAATAAGAAAACCGCCTGTTTTCGCGGGCGGCTTTGCTGTTGCGGAGGCAAGACTCGAACTTACGACCTTTGGGTTATGAGCCCAACGAGCTACCACTGCTCCACTCCGCGATATATTTTCTCCTAAGAGGGCTGCAAAGATAGAAATCTTTTTCGGAGAAAACAAATTTTTTCGCGGGATTTTTTATTTTTCGGCAAAATATACCTATCTTCGCACAAAAAATGAGCAAAAAGTGACTGATAACAAATCTATCGAAAAGCGTATGTCCGACCTGGATGTATGTGTGATTATTCCCACCTATAACAATGCGCGGACGCTTGCCGACGTGGTGAACAGCGTCCTCGACTATACGGGCAATGTTATTATTGTAAACGACGGTTCGACCGATCATACGGAAAAAATACTGGAACGCTATCATTATCTGACGATTGTATCCTATAAACACAACCGCGGTAAAGGTTATGCGCTGAAATCCGGCTTCAAAATAGCGGAACGGCTCGGTTATCGCTATGCTATCACGATAGATTCTGATGGTCAGCACTTTGCGTCGGACATTGTTACTTTTGTTGATTTGATTGAGCAGAATCCCGACGTTTTCATTGCCGGACAGCGAATCACGGAAGGTGAAATGCCGTCGCCCAACAATTTTGCCAATAAACTGTCGAGTTTCTGGATAAACTTTCTGATGTTAAGCAAATTACGTGATACGCAAAACGGATTTCGCCTCTATCCCTTGTGGGCGATGAACGGAATGCGACCTCTTTTTAATCGCTACGAGGCTGAACTTGAATTGATTGTGCGCTGCGCCTGGAAAGGCATTAAAATCATGCCCGCCGTTACGCGGGTGTATTATCCGCCTAAGGAAGAGCGTGTTTCGCACTTTCGACCCGGAGCGGATTTTTTGCGGATAGCGGGTCTGAATACGCTTTTCGTGTTTGTAGCCATTTTTTACGGCTATCCGGCTATGTTTTACCACCGTTTCATCGCTAAAAAATGACGCGATTTTTGCTTTCGGTATATGATTTTTTCTCCGCTCGCAGAATGGCGCTTTTTGCGATTTTAACTTTGTTGATTTTGACATTTTTATTGTTGGCATATCATATTCATTTTAAGGAAGATATATCACAATTTTTACCGTCCGACAGCCGGAATGAACGGATAAACGACGCCTATAAATACGTTTCGGCGTCCAATACCGTAGCTGTCTATTGTACAGCAGATTCGACCGCCGGAGACGCCGATGAAAAATTACTGCGACAAATCGAAGCAATTGACCGGTTATCAGAACTCTTACAGTTAAATTTTGACTCGACGTCCATTAAAACGCTGCGTAGCAGCGTCAATCCGGGGGAGATGCTTGAAATTTCCGCGTTTGTAACGGAAAATATGCCCTATTTTCTGGAAAAAGAAGATTATCAGCGATTTGACTCTTTGCTGTCGCGGGACGCCATTGCGCGGCAACTCGAAACGGACAGGGATATTTTGACCTCGTCCGCCGGGATGATCGTGCGCGAAAATATCCTGTCCGATCCACTCAGACTCTCCAATCCGTTGATTAACAGGCTACAGGATTTCAAAATCGGGGATAGTTTATTTATTTATCAAGACCATATTTTTTCGGCGGACAGTATGGCGTTGCTGTTCATAGATTGTACGGTTTCAGCCAGTGAAACGGCTAAAAATAAGGTTCTTACCGATTCTCTGCAATCTTTTGTCCGGACGATTGAAGCGGAGTTAAAAAACGTTAAAATAGAAAGTTTCGGCGCTTCGGAAATTGCCGTTACGAACGCCCGCCAAATCAAAAAAGATACGTTATGGACTTCATTGATAGCGGTTTTGGCGATGCTGGCGCTGCTGTATTATTCGTTCCGAAACATTCGCCGGATTTTGCTGGTTTTCGCTGCGGTGATTTTCGGTGGACTGTTTGCGCTGGCTTTGCTTTTCCTGATTCGGGGAGAAGTTTCGATTATTGCGGTGGGTATCAGTTCGATCATGTTCGGAATCGCCATCAATTACCCGCT
>JAITMT010000054.1 GCA_031277235.1 Tannerella sp. | reverse complement strand
CCTCCTCGTCGTAAATTCGACTTGGCGTTGCTGATAATGCAATTCTTCTTTTTATATGCAATTTTCGAAAAACTGCACGAACTGATTCAGAGCCGATATTATGTGCCTCGTCTGCAATCAAAATCATTTTTTCAGGAAAATGTGGCAATACTTGTTGAAAATCTTTATTAGTAAATGACTGATAGGTTGATATAATTACAAAATGCACTTTCTTGCCTCTACTAACCTTGTCCTCTAATTTTACAATTTGCTGACGCCATTGAGGATTTTCGGAAAAAACGGTAATAATATTTTTAAAATCAAATTGTGCGATCTCATCAATCCACTGTTCTACCAAGGCAATGGTTGGCACTAAAATTAAAAGTTGATAAACGCCGTCTTTTTGATACTCTTGCAAGGCACAATTTAACGAGGTAATGGTTTTACCTGTTCCTGTTGCCATTGCGAAAATGCCCTGTTTGCAATTTTGTACCCATTTTTCATACGCCTCAATCTGATACGGTCTTGCACCATCAGGGTATTTGTAAGGAAAATGTGGTTCTTTGATTGCTTGGGCTGTTGGTATTTTTTCATCTTGTGTTATTTTGTTGTCGCTTTTTAGTTTTCTGATAATTTCTTTTTCTTGTAATAATAATTCGTCTGCATCTACATTCGGATAAGTTTTTAATATCTCCTGACAAAATTTCCTTGCAGGGAAAACCATCACACTTTCATTCGTACCTGTCCAAATTTCAGTAAAATCCTGTTCGCTTATTTCAACACGTTCTCGGCTGTCCTCACTTTTCCACGAACAGGTGCATTCGATAGTTTCAATATTCTTAACCAATGCAGCAGCAGTTAAATTCATTGAGCCGGTAAATGCTACTTTGTCGCCGTTTTCGTCTGTAAAAATGCCAAACTTTTCATGTGCCAATCCGCCTTCTTTTGGAATAACGATTTTTATTTCAATCCTGTTTATTTGAATTAGATACGACAAACATTTGAAAAAATGTTCGTCTCTTTTTGAAAATGTTGTTTTTAGAACACTAAAAGATTGCAGAATATATTCTTCAATATCAACTTTTTGTCTATTTTGAAAAAGATTATAGTCGTCTTCAGTAATATATTGGTTTATATACATTCGTATTGTACCGCCATTGCTGATAAAATGAGCACAACCAACTGAAAGTATGTTGAATGAGGCACTGCTGAAATACCCCAAACCAATGTCAAGTTGGGTACTGTTAGACAATGCCAACAGACAAAAATCAAACGGCAAATCTTTTCTTCCTGTTGAATATCTGTATTTGAAATCCTTGTTTTTTAGCATATTATATCATTTTTGCAAGTTCAATATATTTTTTTCGTTGTTCCTCACTCAAACGATAATTAAAAAAATCGTCTTTCGCCCGCTTCAACCAATTATAAAGAAACTTTTCATCGCCACTTGCTGACGGGACACGTCTATTTTCAAGTATGAACATTTTGAATTTGTTGCAATTCAAAGCCCATTCATAAGCGTTCCAGTCTATTTCAAAATTCGCATAGGTTGTTTTAATCCTTTCAACTTCTTCCTGTTGCGTTTGGCTGATTGTCTGTTTATCATTAACAACTCTGTTCCACCATTGACCTAATGATACTTCTTCTTTATTTTGAGAAGAAGAAAACGGAAAATGCTCATTTTCAATGATATATTTTTCAAAATCCATTAATCGTTGTTCAAATGATTTTCTTTGTGCTTTCTTTTCTATAATTTCATACTCAGAGGGATACTCTTTCCTTGTTAAACCAAATAAACCGTTTTTGAATTGTATAAAATTTTTGCCTGAAAACATTGTACTATGAATATTTGTTTGGTTTGTTTCAGGGAAATATTGTAATGTGTATTCCGTAATATTTTCAACTGTTTGTGGCAAATCTTTTGCCAATAAAAATTCTTTGATTACATCTCGAATAGTACCAGAACGAATATGTTTCCATTCTTTAAGTAAAAAAATACTACTTCGTTTTCTAAATGTTATATCATTGTGCTTTTGTAAATATGGGCGTATTCTCTCAGCATTATCTTCTTGAGTGTATTTATGTTTGGGCATATTTTTTTTGAATTCTATAAAGATGTCGGCAAGATGCATCGGCGCGCCATTTATTTTTAATATTTCATGAATTACATCGAATGGATTTCGTTCTTTGTTGGCTGGGATTATTATTGAATTACCTTCAATATCTTCAGAATACAACCCAAATTCGTGTAATAAAATATCTTTTACAATACTTTTAATTTCGCCTGTTTTGCCAAAATCAAACTGTTTCCAACTTTGAGAATTGGCTATATAATTGTCGATGTCTAACAAATAATCTGTGGTACTATCAACTAATTTATTGAAAAATTCTTCTTTCATTTTCTCAAAGTCAAAAATATCCGTGAACTCTTTTTTAATCAAATATGTAGATTTCCACGATTTGCTTCTGTTATTTGTACCAAAATCGCTATAAAGCGTAAATTTATTTCGAAAAATGTACGCAATTATTTGTAGAACGAATTCGACAGAAAATGTACATCGTTCTTGTATAAGATAATTCTGTATGTCATAGGGAACTTGACTGACGAAATGTGTATTTTGAATCAGTTCTTCAGCATAAGCCCAATCAGCTATACGTATATCAATAATCTTTTCGAAATTGATTTCATTATTATTGTATCGTTTTGATAAAATTTGCCTGATTCTTTCTGAAGTTTTATCAAATTTTACAGCAAGTTCTTGCCGTGTTAAAAGTTGTTGGTTTTGAAAAATCGGTAATGAATGTATAAAAACGATATTTTCAGTTGAATCATCTTTTTTAAGTTTTTGTTCCAAAACCCATAGCATGGGTAAATGATTATGAATTTTGTGAAATTCATCAACAAAGTCATTCTGAAAAGTTTTGTCTTTTTGATAAATCAAGTCTAACTTTAATCTATTTTCTTCTGACAAACTGATTAATTGTAAAAATTCATTTTTTATTTTGTCTTTAATTTCAATTACCTCCTCTAAACTTTTTTTACCAATATTTTTGATTTTCAACAATTTTTTATCGTTCTGAAGCAGATATGAATTAACAAATTCTTCAAAACCCATTGTCTGTAACTTATTTTTGATACGAGCAGAATATGATACAATGAATTCATTATATTTTTCTTTGAGAAATGATTTTTGATAGTCAGTAATATAGTTTAATAAATCATTTGCATCAATAAGTTGATTATCAATGACATTAAAAAAACTACTTTCTATCAATCCTTTAATCTTATTATGCTTTTCAATAGGAAATTTTCTTCGATTGATAATAAGATAACTTAGAATATCTTTTGCATTAATAATTTGGTTATTAGTGGTGATCATGAAATCACTCTCTATCAATTCTTTAATCTTTATTTGTTTTTTATACCTTTCTTCTTCCGATATATCATCTAACGTATCGACTGACATTTCTATTTTCGCAATGTATTTCTCACATAGCCTGTCTAATTCTTCGTAGGTTTTTTGACCTGCTTTTTTTATTTTTTTATTGAAAAATGAGCCATTACCTTCAAAATATAATATGATTTTATAAAGAGAATCCAAACCTATACTTTTACAACAATTCGCAGTTCGAACCGATATTTGATTCGTATCTCGCAAATGTTCTGTTGTAATATATTTCAAATCCTCCCTTAACATATCCCTTTCAATCCTTCCTGTATTTTGTCAAATAAATAATCATAACCCACAAGGTTGGGGTTATTTTGTATATTATTATAAATGCGTTGTAAGCCGTCATCAAGGTGCATTTTAAAGTAACGAGGCAAATCTTTGTCGTTGTTGTTTATTTGATAATGCGTACAAATCAATGCTTCATAAATCGGGTAGTAGTTGCCAAACAATACATTTTTGCTGTATTCTTTTCCGCCTGAATCTTTTACATCAAGCGGAGAAAATTTTATGCCTGATTGCAAAGAATAAGCAAGGGCTATTCGGGCAATGATATTTTCAGCACCGAGATTGAATTTGTGAGTCAATTCAACTACGATTTCGCGATTTTTGCTGCTTGTTCTTATTTGTGAAAACATAACTTACTCCTTCATTAAATTGTTAAGTTCAACCTGCTGAATGTATGAAAACAAGTTTTTGTTTTTCAGCAAATATGCGGAATGTACAAACGGTTTCATCGTTTCCAATTCAGATTCAGTCAATTCTTTGTGCAACAAAGGAAACAATACGACTTGTTCTGAAACAGTCGGATAAAACTCTGTAATGATTTTGTCGGAATGGCTCTTGTCGAACTTTTGTAAAGGACTGTCAATAAACACAGGAAACTGTATGCCCGATTCTTCCACAAGTGCTTTTAGCAACGAAGTTGCGTAAAGTTGCTGTTCACCTTTTGACAACGATTCTATTTTGATAGACGTCCCGTCTGTTGCGTAAAGGTTAATGTCAATAATATCATTATCAATCACAACATCAACACTACCGATAAAGTCAATTTTGTGCATTAGCAAGTTGAGCGTGGTTTTGATACGCCTTTCGAGTGAGGATTTTTTCTCTTGTTTCAACGAAACAAGAAATGTATTGAGTTCGGAAATAAGTTGTTCGGCGATTTTATCTTTTTTGCTATCGCTGTCGTTAATGCTTACTTTCTTACTCAATTCTGAAACTTGTCTGTTGATTACCGAAAGTTCTTTATTTGCCTCTCCTTTACGCTCGTGTTGCTGACGAATTTTTTGTTCCAATTCCGCAATTTGCCTTTCTATCTCATTTTTCTGCTTTCGGATATTTTTAATCAGTGTATCACTTTCGTTACTTTGCATATTGGCAATTTTTCGGGCGGCATTATTCATAAATTGCTTGTTTTTACGGTAGTCGTCTGTGAGGTGTTCAAACTCTACCCTGTAAGTGCTTGTAATATTGGAATAAACCGATAAAAATTCGTCTAAATCTTCTCTGTTGATATTCAGCAAAGGCGTTTCATCTGTAGCGTGGTTTTGATATTTGGAAATAATTTTGTCGAAAGAATCAATCAACAGTTTCTTGTTGGATTGTGAAACAGTAATGTCCTCAAATGCTTGCTGCATTTCGATTCTGATATTCAAAAGCAAATAGTTCTGATTGCGAACATTACTTTGCGATTGCTGTATATTAAAATCGTGTTCTAACTGTGCTTTGGTTTGCTGTAGCAATTTACCCGAAATGGCAAAAGGTGCATAATCCAAAAACAGTTTCAAGCGTTGCTTGTATTCTTCATCACGTTTTTTAGTGGTAGTCAGCAAATCTTGCTGGCGATTTAATTCTTCGATTGTCATTCCGTTGCCCTCCCGCATGAGTTGCATTTGCAACTCTTTGTCTTTTTCTTTAAGAGAGAGCAACCAAGTTTCAAGCGAGGCGGTTTCTTGTTCCTGTTCGGCAAATGTGGTTGTGAGTGCTTTTTGTCTTATAAGTAAATCATTGAGGCGGTTACGGTTTTCTATGTCGGTGGATTTACGGCGAAAACGCAAACGCAGATTTTCAAGATTCTTCTTTAAGTCTTCGTATTTTTTCACACCTAATACTTCGTTGTATGCAGAACAAAGTTTGCGTTTTTCGTTTATGGTGTTAGTTTCTGCAAGTGAAACAATACGCTCGGAATCGAAGAAGAAAAAACGGGCAATGTCTTTATTCAGAATAAAATCGTTAATAAACACTTCGTGTCCGATTTCGACAGTCAATTCATTGGGTACACCGTCAATCAAAATATCAACCTTTTCTTTGTCCAATAGAATATCATAAGAACGAGTTATTTTTAACGATTGGCACGGTATTGACGGAATAAACACATCGGTAAATTCCAACGCAACAGTATATTGCGCCCATTCTTTTACAAATTCAGTATCAATGGAATAACCCTGTTTCTTTATAAGCGACAATGTCCCTTGAGTAACTTCGGAATTTAGTTGTTGCCTGCAAATATGATTTAAGTTATTGATTACTATATTATTGTAACCGCCGTTTGACATTTCTTTTCTGAATGTTTCATCAATATCAGCCATCAAACGACCGTACAGACACCATAAAAGCGAGTGCAGAAAAGTGGTTTTGCCAAAACCATTTTCACCTGAAATCAAATAAAGGTTTTTGTTGTTTCCATTAGGGAAATCAACTTTGTTAAAACCTTTGTAAAGACGATAGTTATTTAGTTCTATACATTTGATTTTCATAATTCTACCTTCTTTACGTAACTATCCAATCGGGCTTCCAAATCGGTTTGAAGTCCGTACTTTTTCATTAGCAGCGCTTTGTTTTTCTGCAATGCAAGCAATTCCTGTATCAAAGAATAATGAACGGGATTATTACAGGATTTTTCAAGTAAAAGTCGTTCCTGTAAACTTATATTATCATTTTGCAAATCATAACCGTAAACCGTATTGTAAATGTCATTGACGGTTGTTGAAAAATTTCCGTCCCTATACCACATCACTTGTATTGCAATCAGTTCTTGACTTGTAATCAAGTCTATACTTGAACGGTATTGTTGTGTATCTCTTTGGATTGTCAGCAGCTCCCGCAAAAGTTGTATGCGGTATTCCATTGTGTAGTTGCCCATATTATGCCCTGTTTCATCAACAGCAACTTGTCCGTTGCGGCGGGTTTCACTGCGGTTTTTCGAAATATTGCGATTTTCCAGCAATCTGTTACGGAAATCAAGTAAAGGCTGCATCCATTCTACACCATTTTTGATAAGGGCGGACATTGATTTATCTTCCTTCACAACAGTGCAAACCCAACAACCAAAGCGACTTTGCCCACAACTGCGATGCGAATCGTTTGTTACAACGGTCGGACATTCGTAATCGTCTGCCAAAGCATCCATATAAATTTTGAAAAGAATTTGATTGTCAAAACCCCACGGCGTAGGAATGGCGTTTATGATATACCAAACCTCCTCTAACATCAACTCTTTAATCGGCGCATAAATATAAGTGTTTGGATTTATCGGGTGTTTTGAAAGTCGATGTCCTTTTATATCGTGCTTTTTGATTGATTTTGCCCGCTGCTGACTTTCGGCAAGCCTCGTTCCTATTAGAATAATTGCTTCTCCGTCTGCTGCCACCTGATTTGTAATGAATGTTGAGGTTGGTTTGATTTTCATTTTTTCGGTGCAAAAACGGAACGAATTATTTGGAACAGGATAACCTTTGCCAATCACACAGCACCAAAAAGTATCTTCTACCTGTGGGATTGTGGTTTTTACGGTTATGGGCAGCCTCTGCTCTTTGGCGGTTTTTTGAATGGTTTGTAAAACTGTTGTCACATATTCTTCAATCACAGGATTTTCAACCATAGTGTCATTGCAAACTACATAAATCTGTCGTTTAAGTAAAGTTTTCGGTTTGTTTTTCCTAATTTTTAGAAGCGCCAACCATACCAATGTAAGCAGAACAGTAGAGTCTTTTCCACCGCTAAAACCGATTATCCAAGGACGATTGTAGCGGTCGTTTTCCAAATATTGGTCAATGAGTTCGTCTATTATTGATAATATTCTTATTGAAAGTTTGGGCATATTATTTTTGTCTTATAGTCTGTTTGGTTATATCTAGCTCTTTATTCAAAATCTCAATTTTCATCGAAGCCCGCAACCAATTTCCTCTGTGGAGTTTGATTGCCTTTTTCTAATTGTTTTGTCCGTCCTATATACATCTTATCTCTTGAAATTTTATTAGTTTTAACAAACTCGCGACAAAAATACAACTTTCTTTACAATTTTTATAATATTCGTTCAAATTTTTTTTCTTTTCGCATTTTTTTGTCACTGTGCGGCATTCACTGTTTTTCATATTTCAATCTTATTGGCGTTGCATTAATTTTTAACATTTGATTATAATTTACTGATATATAGATAGAAATAAGCGTTCTTTGATTTTTCGATTTGATTTAAAAACCCTGTAATTTTGCGTTTTTTGCG
>JAITMT010000040.1 GCA_031277235.1 Tannerella sp. | reverse complement strand
ACGAAGTATCGGAAAAAGCGGTGTACGACGTCTCCGACGGTCGTTACACGTCCTACGCGGGCTACGAACGCAAATCGGCTTCGGACGAATGGAAGTTGATAACGCATTATCCGACGGACACTCCCGCGCTCTTCCCCGATTTCCAGAATGACTATTTTATTGCTGAAGTTGGAATGTAAAGGCTGAAAGGTTGTTACTTCAAGGCGTTGTAAATGAAAGTTTACGGCGATTTTTGCTTATCATATTGAATCTCCGTATAAACACCTAAAATAGTGCAATATAAAGAATCCAACGGATTCAAATATTTATAGAAAACACCATTCTGATTCATATACGACTCCAAAGGAGTCGAACGGGGTTGAAATATGACATTTTCTATAAACATACAATCCCGTTGGGATTGAAAAGAAGTTTGGGTATAAAAAAGGATATATATTATAACAAATTATCTCCCCAACATTCAGCAAACCAGTTTCAATCCCACGCCCCGAACCGTAACGATTTGCACGCCGGGATCGTCCTGGAGATATTTGCGCAGTTTCGTGATAAACACGTCCAGGTTGCGGGAAGTGTAATAGTCGTTAACGCCCCAAAACTCGTTCATGATATCGTCGCGGCTCACAAGATCGCCTTTCCGGTCGTACAGAAATTGCAGTATCTGGGCTTCGCGCACGGTGAGCGTCTTGTCCATGCCGTTGATGGTTAACTGATGTTTTTTCGCATCAAAAAGAAAGTTTCCGAGTTTGTAGGTCGTCGGGGAAACGCTGTTTTTCAGTTCGGCAAACCGGTGTATCCGCCTCATGACTGCCTGGATACGCAGGTGCAATTCTCCGGTTACGACGGGTTTTGTCAGGTAATCGTCTATTCCCAGCGCATACCCTTTTATCTTGTCTTCGTTCGCCGAATAGCCCGTTGCCAGGAATATCGGGATATCCGTATCCTCTTTACGGATTTTTTCCACCATTTCGTAGCCGTCCATTTCGGGCATGGCAATGTCCGAAACGATGATGTCAGGCTCGAATGATTTATACATTTTATACCCTTCCTTTCCGTTTTCGGCAATTTGAATGTCGTAACTGCCCATGAAGGTTAAACCTTCCCTTACCGTCCCGGCGAGGTCGAGACTGTCTTCAACGAGGAGAATTTTGATTTTTGCCATATTTTTGAGTTCAATTGATTACGTGCGACAAAAATACAAAGAATATTTGAATCGGCAAGTTTTTTTGAATTTTTTTCCTAAAATTAGAGTGTAGTGATTAGAGTGTAGTGTGTAGTTGTTAAAGTTTAGAGTGAAGTTATCCTATTGACAATGGGGGTGAAACGGTCTTAATTCCCCTCTTCGGAGGGGTGGACGGCGAAGACGGACGGGGTGGTTTCTATCCCGTCTTCCCGTGTTCCCCGAGCTGCGCCTTCGGCTTGCAAGGGGTTATCCATGTCTTGCTCCGAAGGAGCAAGACTTAATAAATCGGTATCATTTTGGCATTCCGTTAGGAAACAACGTTCATCGACCGGAGGGGAGATAATGCATCGCTCGGTAGAAAGGCAATCCGACCACAGGATGCATTCCGTACGGAATGCAACCAATAACGGCAAACATTTTCTACCGAGCGATATTCCCTACGGGAATAGTTCTCTACCGGGCGATAATCCCTTGGGGATTACATATTTATAGCAATAAATGTTCATGTTTTCATGCGACCCTGAAGGGGTCGAACCTATGCACTGTAACGTTTGTCTATAAATATATGACCGCTTCGCGGTCGGGGTTGGTTACAAAGAATTTCGCATTAATCCTGACGGGCTTGGAACTTGACAAACAAGCCTTTGTGGTAGAAAATCCTCCCCCTTCGGGGGAGTTAGAGGGGGGCTTCCTCTGTTTCCGGCAGGATCAGGATAAAACTGCTGCCCCTGTTTTCCTCGCTGAAAACACGCACGTCGCCGCCATGCGCCTGCGCCACTTCCTTCACAAAACTGAGTCCCAGACCGAAACCCGTAGCGCCATCCTTGCGCCCGACTGCCGCGCCGCGTTCAAACTTGTCGAATATATGATGCAAATTTTGAGGGGAGATACCGAATCCGTCGTCCTTAACGCTGATATGAAGTTGACTGTCAACGGTTACACATTCAATATCAATATGTACCGGATTGCCCGAATATTTGATGGCGTTTTCCAATAGATTCCCGACGGCTCTTTTCAACTGGGTGGGATCGGCATAAAACCAGTCTTCCTCCAGATTGAAACTCACGGTTATATAAACATCCTTGTTTCTTTTGACGGAATAGGCTTCCTTGATTTCGGTGATGAACTGGGGAATATTGACGTCAATCTTTGAAAGGCTGAATGTTTTGCTCTCCATCTTTGCCAGCACCAGGGTTTTATCCACAAATTCCAGGATATTGTCAATACTGGTATTGATTATTTTCGCATATTTGTCTTTTTCCTCATCGCTGAACTGTTTCTCCTTGAGAAAAAAGACCGTGTTTTTGATGATGGTTAGCGGACTTTTCATGTCGTGTATCATGGTATGGATAAAGTCATTTTTCAACTGATTGATTTTCCGCTGATTAAGGGAATCTTTCAACAGTATATAAATTAGCAAACCGATTACCATGAATCCGATTACCGTGCCTATCAATAACCATATCATCCTCTTAATCACAGCCGGAACACCAATATCTGCAATGACTTGTACCCGTTGTCCGTCTATTATCAACATCGAATCGCTATGAAAAACATTTTTTTTATTCAATAGAAGCGAGTCACCTCGTTGTTCAATAATTATCCTGTTGGAATCTCTATAACAAATATTATATGTAACATCTATATCCGCTTTTTGAAGTTCATTGTAGAATATACTATCAAGGGTATCGATATTAAATTTGTAATTTCTACGATCTAAAATCGTTTGAAATACACCAGCCTCTAAAACTTCTTCTTCATTTACTTCTATGCTATCATTTGTGGCTTCTTTCGAATTATTATTGGTTAAAGACATTTCATTCTTTAGTCTATTTTCGTATTGGTTATACCTGTGTACTACTTCATTTTCAATTGAAATATCAAGAATATTCTGTATCTGTTTGTATAAATCCTGTTTTTCAGATTGATACAGATTATATGACCAAATAGACTGCAAGAGAAGAAGTCCCACAATCGCAATGATAAACAGAGACCAAATGATTTTATTACCAACTTTTATATCCATATTTGACAATTTTAAGTTCAGAAAATTTCTATTTGAAATAAGATGCGAAATTATAAAGAAAATTTGAAACTGCCAATTTTTTTATGAAAAATATTGAAAAATATTTTTTCATAAAGAAATATTTATCTGTATATCAAATAATTAATAGAATGTTAATAATGTTAATTTTGGATGTTGAAGATTTAACGTAAAGAAAGCATTATTTTAACCTAACCTTCCGGAAAGCCCTTGTACCTTTGCAGCGTAGAATAAAAAAAGAGAGATTTTATTTCTATAAACATATTTTAATTTTTAAAAACATTTATAATTATGAACAGAAAAAATTTTTTAAGAGCAGCGTTGATTGTTTTAGTATCAACCGTCAGTTTGGTTTCCTCGGCAAGAGGAAAAAATGAAAGTCCGAAATTCTATTCCAACAATTCCGGCGTAAGGGAACTGGCGTCAAGCCGGGAAGTCTATGAAATGGATGCGGCGGGCAAGTATCTGATCCCCCGTTACCGCTACGAATTTACCTACGATGCGCAAAACCGCGTCGTCGAAAAGCGAATCTCCCAATGGAATGCATGGGACCGCCAGTGGAGCAGCCTGCAAAAGTTGAATTACACGTATGAATCCGAGACCCTTACGATCGAATTATCGTACTGGAACAGCGAAAAAGAATCGTTCAACGAAGTATCGGAAAAAGCGGTGTATGGCGTTGCCGACGGTCGCTACACGTCCTACGCTGGCTACGAACGCAAATCGCCTTCGGACGAATGGAAGTTGATAACGCATTATCCGACGGACGCGCCCGCGCTCTTCCCCGATTTCCAGAATGACTATTTTATTGCTGAGGTTGGAAAGTAAAAGCGGAAAGGAGATTGTTTTTAAGCGCTGTAAATGAGATGTTTACGGCGCTTTTTGCTTATATTTCAAGCCTCATTTTCACCTGATTTTTAAGGACAAAACAACCTCATTCTTCCCCGCTGAAATGATGTTTCGTTTTAGTACGTCTCTTTCAAAAGCCGTTCGACAGTTTCTTTATCATAGCCGAGTTCGGCGGCTTTTTTGAAATCGAGGGCGGCGGAAGCCTTCTCATATTGAGCGAGTTTGATACGTCCGCGCAGCATGTACATCTCGGCGGACGGCTCTTTGACGGCTGCGAAAACCTTGTTCAACTCCGTCATGGCGCGTCCGTTGCGCCTGGTCAGGAAATAGAGTTCGGAACGTTCTTCCATAACACGCACGTTATCAGGATATTTATCGTCTAAATAATTGAAAATATTTTCGCTTTCGTCATAATTGGTACGCGCTTTTTCGAGAATGGCATAGCCGAGCCTGCCGAGAAAAGTATCGGGATATTTTTCGATAATATGCTCGAAATCAGCCTCTGCCAATAAAAACTCTCCATTTCGAATGTGCAGCAATCCCCTGTTATACAGCGCTTTTTCGTGTTCGGGAATTTTCACGAGCAGCGTGTTGTAATCGTTAATTGCCTTTTCCGTTTCGTTCATTTCCGAGTAAAGTTCTGCTCGGTTCATCAAGATCAGTTCATCATCAGGACGTTGCGAAAGGGCAGCGGTGTAGGAAATCATCGCATCGTCCAGTTTTCCCTGCCGGCGTTGAATCGTGCCGAGGTTGGAAAGCAGGGCGAAGTTGAGCGGATTTGCCGGTTCGAGACGCATGGCGGCTTTCAGCGCATCTTCGGCAGCCGCCCAGTTGCCGGAATCCGAAAATTCGTAACTTTTCACAATCCACTCCTGATAGGTTTGAGCCGGTAATAAATTTATTACCAATATATTCAATAAAAATCCGATAACAATTTTCTTCATTTTTCTGTTTATTCAACGGGTTTCAACTTGCAAAATTACCGGTTTTTTTGATTAAAAAATCACAAAAAAAGTTTTTTATTTGAAAATTTGAAGATAAAGCGTGGTAACATCATGAAATACAACTCCTATTTTACCGCCAGGTACTTTTCGGGTATGATGAACACTAATCTCCTGTATCCTATCTTTTTGCGTATCACTTAGTTTATCTAAATAACGATAAATTTTGTGCAGTTCAATATCTTCATCAAAAAATACTTTAAAATATCGTCTTCCATGGCTGTAAAACCGATATTATCAAATTATTGGCGTTGCATTAATTTTTAACATTTGATTATAATTTACTGATATATAGATAGAAATAAGCGTTCTTTGATTTTTCGATTTGATTTAAAAACCCTGTAATTTTGCGTTTTTTGCG
>JAITMT010000016.1 GCA_031277235.1 Tannerella sp. | reverse complement strand
AAAAACTTTTGCGGTTTCAAAAGTTTTCTATTACCTTTGCGCCCGAATTTTCAACAATTGCAATGGATTTAAAGGAACTAATCATAGGAAGCGCGTCGAATCTCTTTTTCCGGAACGGAATCAAGAGTACGACAATGTCGGAAATAGCCAATGAAACAGGCATTTCGAAGCGTACTTTGTATGAGGTTTTCAACGACAAGGAAGATTTGCTGGAATCGTGCCTGTGGATGCAAATGCAACAGGAAGAAGACGTTGTCAAGGATATTATTTCAAATTCCGGCGACGTATTTGACACGATTATGCTGTTCCATTTACAGCAGATGAACAATATGTGTTCGGTCGGAAGAACTCTTTTCCGCGATTTGCGAAAATATCACAGAAGTTTGTATGATAAAATGGAATTGGTGCAGGATGAAAGAATCTTCAAATTCATTCCGCTGCTGGAAAAAAGCGCAAAGGAGGGATACATACGGAACGATATGCCGTTTGAATTGCTGTTGTGGCTGATGAAACGCCAGTTGAAAACGTTGATGGAAGATGAAACGATTCCCGAAACCAAATATTCTTTCAATGAATATATTAATGTAATGGTATTAACTTTTGTACGCGGCATCTCGACGCAAAAGGGAAACGAAAAGATAGACGAATTTATTAGTAAAAAACAGGTATTAGATTAAAATAGAACATTTTATGAGATTAAAAGAAACGATTGCAACCGTAGCGTTGCTGTTATCGGGAAGTATTGTGGCACAGGTAGATACTTCACAAACTATCCGGCTGGATTTGGACAGGGCGATAGAAATCGCCTTGAGCGACAACCCAACCATCAAAATTGCCGACATGGAAATCGAGCGCGTGGATTATTCCAAAAAGAGCGCGTGGTACGCCCTGATTCCCAATGTGGAAGGCACGGTGCAATATTCCAAATATGTGTTGCCGGCGACTATGGCGTTGGCGGGATTAGTCATCGAATTGCCTACAGACTTCAACGCAGCGGGTACATTGAACGCCTCGCTGCCTCTGTTTGCGCCCACTTTGTGGCATTCCATCAAAATGACGACCCTGGATATGCAAAGCGCGGTGGAAAAAGCCAAAGCCTCGAAAATCAATTTGCGCAACGAGGTTACGAAAGCATATTATAACGTACTTGTAGCGCAGGATTCGTATAAAACGCTGAAAGACGGCTACGCGCTGGCGCAGAAAAATCAGGAAACGGCGAAAAAATCTTTTGACGTCGGTATCGTTGCCGCCTACGACTATCTTTCTGCCGAAGTGCAGGTGAAAAATCTGGAGCCGACGCTGCTTCAGGCGGAAAACGGCATCGAACAGGCGAAAATGTATCTGAAAGTACTGGTCGGAATCAATGCCGCCCAGCCGGTTGAGGTCTCCAATACGCTCGCCGATTTTGAATCCGGCATCGTAACAGTGTTCAGTCTTGATGAACTCGAACTCGAAAACAATACCGACCTTCGCCAACTTGATATTCAAAAGCAACAACTCGACCGTTCGCTGCTGCTGCAACGCTCGCTACGGATGCCGACCCTTGCCGCCTTCTCCAACTATTCCTACGGCGGAACGGGCAACAAAGCCGGACTGAATTTCTTCACGGGAGAAATGTCGCCGGCAACGGTTGACTGGTTCAGCCAGGGATTGCTCGTCGGATTGCAGTTGAACGTGCCGATCACGTCCATTTTTACCAATACGGCAAAGGAAAAGCAGTTGAAAATTCAGAGCAGCGAACTGTCTTTGCAGCGCGATTACACCAAAGACGGTCTGCGCGTGCAGGCTATTTCGGCGCTCAACAACATGAACAAAGCCGTCCGTCAGGTCGAAGCCGCCAAACAGAGCGTCCAACTGTCGGACACCGCCTATTTCATCGCCTCCAAGCGCTACGAAAACGGCACCGGAACGATTCTCGAACTGCAAAACTCGTCGTTAGCCGTTACGCAGGCTCACCTGTCGTATCATCAGGCGATCGCCGATTATTTGAATGCCAAGGCGGATTTGGAGAAGTTGCTGGGGGTGGAACCGGAAAGATAAAAGTTTGAAGTTCAAGGTTTAAGGTTCAAAGTTTGAATTTTCAAATCTTCAAATTTTCAAATTACAAAAAACAATTTTGGATTAAAAAAATAAATAAATATAAATATGAAACAGACATTATTATTATCTCTCGTTTTTGTGGGAATGATGTTTTCCTGCGGAGGGAACAAACAGGAAGAGAATACTGCTGCGGCGGCAGACACCTTGAGGGTAAAAGTCAATACGACGGTAGCCAAAGTGCAATCGGTGGCGCAAATATCCACCTATACCGCTACTGTTGAGGCAGATGTGATCAATCAAATTACGCCTGCCATGCCGGGACGCATCGAAAAAATCCATGTGGAAGTGGGCGATCGCGTCAGCAAGGGACAGTTGCTCGTACAGATGGAATCGTCTAATTTACAGCAACAAAACACGCAACTTGCCAATCTGGAAAAAGACTACGAAAGATACAGCGAACTGCTGAAAGTGGGTGGAATCGCGCAACAGCAAGTGGATCAGATAAAAACGCAGATTGACATGCTAAAAACAGCCATCAAAAATCTCGACGACAACACGCGGCTGCTCAGCCCCATCAGCGGGACGATTACGGCGCGCAACTACGATAACGGCGATGTTTACAGCATGCAACCGATTTTGACGGTGCAACAGTTGAATCCCCTGAAGGTGATTATCAACGTTTCCGAGCAAAATTTCACCAACGTGAAACTCGGTATGCCGGCGGAAATCAGTCTGGACGTATATGCCAACGAGAAGTTTTCGGGAAAAGTAACCCTCATCCATCCTACGATTGACCCCGCGACGCACAATTTCAGCGTGCAGGTTTCGATTGAAAACCGGGATTTAAAAATCCGTCCGGGCATGTATGCACGGGTCAGTTTGAATTTCGGGACGTTAGTCAACATCGTGATCCCCGACAAGGCTGTGCAGAAACAGTCGGGCGCCAACGATAAATACGTTTATACGGTGGAAAACGGCGTGGCGCATTACCGCAGAGTGGAACTCGGACAGCGACTGGGCGAACTGTATGAAATCCTTTCGGGCATCAGCGACGGCGAGGTTATCGTTACCGACGGTCAGACGAGATTGATTGACGGAACAAAAGTAGAAGTCTTAAACAATAATTAAAAGATTATGAGTTTATATTCAACAGCGGTAAAGAAACCTGTCAGTACCGTATTAATATTCACCGGTTTAGCCATCATCGGGTTGTTTTCCCTCACCCGGCTTCCCGTGGATTTATTCCCCGAAATAGAGACCAACAGCCTGAGCGTCATCGTGGCGTATCCGGGTGCGAGCGCTTCGGACGTGGAAACCAACGTAACCCGTCCGCTGGAAAATACGCTGAACACGGTCGAAAATCTGAAGAAACTGACTTCCCAGTCAAAAGATAACATGTCAATCGTTACGCTTGAGTTAAATTACGGCTCCAACATAGATATTGCGACGAACGACGTGCGCGACAAGATTGACATGGCTAAATCAACGATGCCCGAAGAAATCAGCACGCCGATCATCTTCAAGTTCTCCATGGATATGGTGCCGGTCGTGATGTACTCCGCTACGGCAAAGGAGAGCGTGAACGGACTGTATAAAATTCTGGACGAAAAACTCGCGAACCCGTTGAACCGCGTGCCGGGCGTGGGCGCCGTAACCATTTCGGGCGCGCCGCAGCGGGAAATTCAGGTGAATGTCATTCCCGAAAAACTGGAAGCGTACAATCTCACCGTCGAACAGATTTCGCAGGCAATCCAGATGGAAAACATGAACGTGCCGGCGGGAAATTTCGACGTCGGTACGGAAACGTATGCGTTGCGCGTGGAAGGCGAGTTCAAGGCAAGCGAGCAACTACTTGGTATTGTGCTCGGTAGCCGTAACGGCAGCAACATTTATCTGCGCGACGTGGCTTCGGTGAACGACACGATTGAAAGCCGCATACAGGAGACTTACACGAATGAAGTGAAGGGCGCCTGGGTGATTGTGCAAAAGCAATCGGGCGCCAATACGGTAGCCATTGCAAACCGTGTCAATGATATGATTCTCGAATTGCAGAAAACGCTGCCTCCGGATATCAAGTTGAATTTGATTATGGACACGTCCGATTTTATCACGCAATCTATTGACGCCCTGACGGAAACCATTTTTCTGGCGGCAGTTTTCGTGGTGCTGGTCGTGATGTTCTTCCTGGGACGCTGGCGGGCGACGATTATCATCATTCTGGCAATCCCGATTTCGCTCGTTTCATCGTTCATTTACCTGATGATTGCGGATAGCAGTTTGAATATCATATCGTTATCTTCTCTGACTATTGCAATCGGACTGGTGGTGGACGACGCGATTGTGGTGCTTGAAAATATTACGAAACACGTGGAACGGGGCAGTCAGCCCAAACAGGCGGCAGTCTATGCGACCAACGAAGTGGGTGTTGCCGTTATCGCTTCAACGCTGACGATTCTTGCCGTGTTTTTCCCGCTGACGATGACTACGGGTATGGCAGGCGTTATTTTCGGCGAACTGGGCTGGACGGTTACGATTATGATTACCGTTTCGCTGATTGTGGCGCTTTCATTGACGCCAATGCTGTGCTCGCAAATGCTTCGGGTGACCGCAACGCAGGGTAAGTTTTTCGATCGGCTGCACGCTCCCATCAAGAGAGGGTTGGACAATTTAGACCATTTGTATGCCCGATTAGTCAATTATTGCGTGCGCAATCGCGTGAAAACGTTTCTACTCAGTTTATCCGTTTTCCTGATCATTATGATTCCGGGCTGTCTGACGGTAGAATCGGACTTTATGCCGGCTTCGGACAACAGTATCATTGCCGCCAGCGTTTATATGCCAACGGGTACCCGCATGGAGGTCGCCCGCGCGATGGGTCTGCGGATTGACAGCATTATGCGGACGAAATATCCCGAAATCATTGTAAGGTCGTTTGACGTGGGACAGGCGGATGAAAGCAACGCCTATTCCGCGATGCAGGAGAACGCTACCAACCTGATTTCGTACTTTATACGCTGTTCCAAGCCGAATGAAAGAAACCGTTCCATCTACGATATCAGCGATGAACTGCGCAAGGATTTGGAAAACATACCTGAAATTTACAAATTTACGGTTACGCCGGGCGGTGGCGGAGGCGGCGGTGGTATGATGGGTTCGGGCGCAAGTACGGTTGACGTGGAGATTTACGGCTACGATTTGGCGACAACCGACGCCATTGCAGCCGAGATGAAAATGCGGCTCGATTCCGTGAACGGTTTGCGCGACCTGATTATCAGCAGGCAGGACTACCGTATTGAATATCACGTGGATTTCGACCGTGAAAAATTAGTGGAAAACGGCTTGAACCTCGCCACAGTAGCCAATTTTGTGCGGAACAGAATCAGCGGCGCCATGTCTTCCAAATATCGCGAAGAGGGCGATGAATACGACATAGTCGTGCGTTATGACGAGGCTTACCGGCAATCGGTTACGGACATCGAAAACATCACGATTTACAACAATACGGGTAAGCCCGTGAAAGTGAAGGAGTTGGGAAAAGTGGTTGAAAACCAGTCGCTTCCGCAAATTGACCGCGAAAACCGCGAACGTGTCGTGAAAGTGCAGGGCACTCTTTACCAGGCGTCGTTGAGTAAAGTCGTCTCCGGTGTAAATCAGGTAATTAACGAAATGCGCAACGATGGCAAAATTCCTTCGGAAATCGGCATCCGCATCGGAGGTTCGTATGAAGACCAGCAGGATACTTTCGGCGATTTGGGACTCTTGATGGTACTCTGCGTGATACTCGTCTATATCGTGATGGCGGCTCAGTTTGAATCGCTTACCTATCCTTTCATCATCGTCCTCTCCCTGACTTTCGGAGCAGCGGGCGTATTTTTGGCGCTGATGATTACCGGTCAGCCTGTCAGTCTGATGGCGATGATCGGTATGGTGATGCTGATCGGTATCGTCGTCAAAAACGGCATCGTGTTTATTGACTACGCCAACCTCAACCGGGAACGTGGAATGTCAATAGACAAGGCGGTTGTATCGGCAGGACGCTCCCGTCTGCGCCCGATTTTGATGACGACGGCGACGGCGGTTCTGGGTATGATTCCGATGGCGATTCCGCGCGGAACAGGCTCTGAGATGTGGCAGCCGATGGCGATTGCCATCGTGGGCGGACTTTCGTTTTCCACGTTTCTGACCTTGCTTTACGTGCCTTCGCTCTATTCGATTTTTGGCGCCAACGGCGTAAAACGTAAAAGAAAAAAATGGAGAAAACATCTGAAAAAAGAACAGATGAAAGCGTTAAATTATGAACCGAAAAAATAAAAAAGTATGAAAACAGTATTCATTGCCTACAATCAGGCATATTACGAAAATATTCTGCAAATACTCGACAACCTGAGTATCCGCGGTTTCACGCTTTGGGAAACGGTGCAGGGACGCGGCACGCACACCGGCGAGCCTCACTACGGCAACCACGCCTGGCCTACGCTCAACTCCGCCATTCTGACGGTCGTCAAAGACGGTCAAGTGGACAGTTTGCTCGACAGGCTGCACGAACTCGACCTAAAAACCGAAAAACAAGGGCTGCACGCTTTCGTCTGGAATGTCGAAAAGATGATATAGAAAGCGCTTGAAAGAGCGTTTCCATAAAAAAGCCCCGGATCCTGAGATTCGGGGCTTTTTCATGAAAAGACTTAAAAAACCGAGCGGCAAACGGGATTCGAACCCGCGACCCTTGGCTTGGGAAGCCAATGCTCTACCGACTGAGCTACTGCCGCAATACATGATTTGAAGCGCAAAATTAATACAAATTTTTCACACTCCAAGAATAATGTCGGCATTTATTTTCAATTTTTGACTCATCGCTCGCGCCACTTTCAAGGTAGGTTCACTCCTTCCTCTCAAATAATCGCTTATTCTTGAAGGACTTACACCTAATATTTCAGAGAGATTCCGCTGGGTAAAATTCATTTTATACATGCACAGTTTTAATAAAATACAGTTATAAAAACACTCATTTCGATATCCCGGTAAGGACATTTTTTTTTCAGAAAATATCAAGGAACTTGACAGTCCCGGAAAATAAGGAATTAATGCAAAAAAAGTTTTATGAATGTCCGTATAAGAACCTAAAAAATTATGCAATACAATGATTGATGTTTCATTGATCTGTCCCGTCGGGACAATATATTGGTAGAAAATGGATTATCTCCTCAATCGGCGTGCCTTCAGGTACGCAATATGTTGAATCATTTTCCCGTATCGCGTACCTAAAGGCACGCATTTCCGGGAATTACCCTTTGTTCTACCAATATTACATCCCTGACGGGATTTTAGGAGAATATACGGATACTCATTAAAAGTTTTATCCGTTTGCGTATTATTCCAAAAATTTTCCGTACTTTTGCATCTTCCGAATTTTAGATTTGCATCTTCAAATTTTCAAATCTTCAAATTTTCGAATAAAAAAACTATGGTAGCAAAAGTATATTTTACCAATTTACGCACGAAAGCGGGCAACAATTTGCTCGACAAAATGGAAAGGTTAGTGAAAAGGGCGGGCATCGAAAAAATTGATTTCAAGGATCAGTTTGTAGCCGTGAAAATTCACTTCGGCGAGCCGGGAAATCTGGCGTATATCCGTCCCAACTATGCGGCACGCCTTGTTGCGTTGCTGAAGAGTCTCGGTGCCAAACCGTTCCTGACGGACAGTAATACGCTGTATTCGGGCGGGCGCTCCAACGCCATTGACCACCTGGACAGCGCCGTTGCCAACGGTTTCAATCCGATGACGGCAAACTGTAACGTGATTATTGCCGACGGCGTGAAAGGCACGGATTTTCGCGAAGTGCCCCTTGACGGCGAATATTGCAAGGCGCCAAAGATTGGCGCGGCGGTTGTTGATGCCGATATTGTGGTGAGTATGACCCATTTCAAGGGACACGAACAGAGCGGTTTCGGCGGTACGCTGAAAAATATCGGCATGGGAGCGGCAAGTCGCGCCGGCAAACTGGAAATGCACTCTGGCTCGCAGCCGAAAGTGGACGCAGCCGAATGTACGGGTTGCGGTGTTTGCGTAAAGCATTGCGCGCACGATGCCATTCACATCAACGCCGACAAAAAAGCGTTTATCGAGTATGACAAATGCACCGGTTGCGGTCAGTGCGTGGCGGTGTGCCAGTACGAAGGCGTTGTGCTGGCAGAATCGGACACGTCGGAAAATCTGAACCGCAAAATTGCCGAATACACCAAAGCCGTTTTGCTGGACAAGCCGCATTTTCACGTCAGTTTCATCATGAACGTGTCGCCCGAATGCGATTGCTGGGGACATAACGACACCCCGCTGATTCCCGATTTGGGCATTGCCGCGTCATTCGACCCCGTCGCGCTCGACCGGGCATGCGCCGATCTCGTAACGAATGCTCCCGCGCTGGCAAACAACATCATTGCCGACCGTCATCCCAAAGGCGCTCATATTCACGAAGATAAATTCATTCTGATACATCCCGACACGGATTGGAAAGCAGGTCTCGAACACGGCGAAAAAATCGGTCTCGGCATGCAGCAGTACGAATTGATTGAGGTGTAACTCTTCGGAGCGGGAATACGGGTAAACGGAAAAAGTCCCTACGTGTTTACCCGTTCACCCCAAGAATTTTTGCCGGTGCGGGAAGTTCCTCTCCTCGAAGGGGTAGGGGTGGGCTTTTCACACATTAAACCGGAAGTGCATAATATCGCCGTCCCGGACAACGTAATCCTTCCCTTCGACCGACATTTTACCCGCTTCCTTCACGGCGGCTTCCGAACCGTAGCGGACATAATCTTCATATTTAATGACTTCCGCACGAATGAAGCCCTTCTCGAAATCGGTGTGAATCACGCCGGCGCACTGCGGTGCCTTGCTGCCCCGACGATACGTCCAGGCGCGTACTTCGTCGGGACCGGCGGTCAGAAACGTCTCCAGTTCAAGGAGTTTGTAGGCAGCCTTTATCAGACGGCTGACGCCCGATTCCTCCAATCCTATCTCTTGCAGAAACATTTCCCGTTCTTCAAACGTCTCCAGTTCGGCGATTTCGCCTTCGATTTTCGCCGCAACAAGCAATATTTCAGCCTGTTCCGACTTCACCGCTTCGCGCACTTTTTCCACGTAGGCATTTCCCGAAACGGCGCTCGCTTCATCCACGTTGCAAACGTACAGCACCGGTTTATTCGTCAAAAGAAACATCTCGCGCGCAATTTTTTCTTCGTCCCTGTTCACCAGTTCAACGGTACGCGCATTTTTCCCCTGCTCCAGCGCCGCCTTGTACCGCGCCAGCACCTCATACGCCTGTTTTGCCTGCTTGTCGCCGCCCGTCTGAGCCTGTTTCTGCACTTTAGCGATGCGGCTTTCTATCGTTTCCAAATCCTTGATTTGCAATTCGGTATCAATAATTTCCTTGTCGCGTACCGGGTCAATCCGTCCGTCCACATGCACCACGTTATCATCGTCGAAACAGCGCAAAACGTGAATCACCGCATCCGTCTCGCGGATGTTGGCAAGGAACTTGTTACCAAGCCCTTCGCCCTTGCTGGCGCCCCGTACCAAGCCGGCAATATCAACGATTTCGACCGTTGTCGGCACAATTTTTTCGGGCTTGCACAGTTCCGCCAGTTTGTTCAGCCGCTCGTCGGGAACAACAATCACGCCCACATTAGGCTCTATCGTGCAAAAAGGAAAATTTGCCGCCTGCGCTTTCGCATTCGACAGGCAATTAAACAGGGTTGATTTGCCCACATTCGGCAACCCGACAATACCACATTTCAGCGCCATATTTTATTCTAAAATTTTCTGCAAAAGTATAAAATTATTTCGGAAACGGAAAAAAGAACCGTCGCTGTTTTTGA
>JAITMT010000015.1 GCA_031277235.1 Tannerella sp. | reverse complement strand
CTCGTCGCGCAACTTGCGCACAAAGGTAACGTATTTCTTGCGGTCAAACAACTTTTCATCTATTTTTCCTTCCGATTTTATTTCGTACCGGCATCCCTTTTCCGTTGTTTCCGTGATTTCGTCCCTGATTATCAGCGGCAACCATGGTATTCCGGGGAAACCCGCGAATCTTCTTTTCTGCAAAAAAATCAAGGAACTTTTTCTGCTATTATTTCATTGAATATCAGGCAGCAGTCCGGATATTCACACCGTACACCGAATTTTTCAACCGGTTACAGTCATATTTTCAAGACAATTCAATCCACTATCGTCCACGACCCCGGCATGAAGGGCGGGGCGGAGGTTTTTTGTGCCACGGGTTTGGGCGGATCCTGAACCTGTTTTACTTCGCTGCGGGCGAAGGATGTCCGTACTTTCGGCGGTTGGGGACTGTCATGGAAAAGGTCGCGAAGCGTTTCCGGCGGCTTGCCCTGTTTTGCCAGTTCATTGTCTATCCCTTTCATATTGTCGTTCAGGTAGTCGCGTCCCTGCGAATAAACGTTCAGGAAATCCTGCAGGGAAGTGCGGAGACATTCCCCGCGATAATATACGGCGTTTTTGCCGTTTTCATCGTGAATGTCAATGGTAAGATACAGGCCGTTAAATGTTTGAAAAAACACCAGCCTGTTCTCCGACATCGTATTCTGCAGCAGTCTGTCGTTTCTGTACTGTCCTTTTGCCCTGTTTACATGAATCAGCGACCAGGGATCCAGTATCCTGTTTGTCCATTCCCTGTGACAGTGAAAATATCCGAAACCGATTTCTTCGTAAAACGTTTTCAGTTCGCGGGGAAACGGGTCAAATTCCGTCAGGGCGGCGGCAATATCTTCCTCCGACAGACCGTAAAAGACATGCCGGATTTTCAACTTTTGCCTTTCCGCTATGGCTTGCGAAATCAGTTCCCTGTCTGCCTTGTATTCGTGTAAAAAAGGGTAGTACATGGTTTAACTTCCCTGATTTAGAAAGTAAAGCGGAACATTGGGATCATTGTAATTCTCCCCTTCCCAAAGCGTAAGACCTTCAAAAAAGTGATGGTCGTCGTCTTCCAGTTTCTCTACGACTTGATTGTGTATTTTATACAGAAGATCACCGGCTGAAAAACCGGAATAACTGTCGGCAATCAGATTGAAATCTTCTTCCATTTCTTCTTCTTCCTCTTCGTCCCAAAAGGAATATTGAACAGTTATTTTTGTACAGGCAAGGACGGTTTCGTCGGGATTCCATTCTTTCCCCAATTTGCGATGGTATTCGTTCACAGCCTGAACGAATTTTGTCAGGGATTCATACTTGCCTCCGTAAAATCCCCAGTAAACATTTGTCATTAATTCTTTCGGGTACATAATTATATTGTTTTTTAATAAAAACGTGCCAAATCGAACCCGTACTTCAGAGCCATTTCGTAATAGCTTTGATTCGGGTCTTCGCCAATTTCAGCATAAAATCTGGCTCTATCTTCTATAGATAATCTTAAATCATTTTTTGAAATAAAATCTGTCCTTTCTTTATCCCGCAATAAATCATCTCTACCTTGTAAATGAATGGCGTCATCTGCCATTTGATAAAATGATGGGCATAGACAACCGGTGTAATTCTGTATACTTGTTGGAGAATCATTCATGTTTTGTCGAGGAAAATTTTTATACAATGTTTTTGTAGGAATACTTACATCACATTTCCTGAAATTTATTAAACCATTATCTCCTGTTTCCAATACTTCAGGAAAATCTATCTTTGTATAATCAATGGGTTGATGTTCATAGAAAAACCATTCTACTTTATATTGTTTTGAATAGAAATATCGCTTAAACGTAAACTGACTTGGCAAAATTATTTCAGTCGTTGTAAGGATTGGATCATCATAAATACCACTGAAAACTGTGGCAAGATAACATCCACTATAAAACTTATACTTATGTTGCGATTCTAATTTTAGAATCCGTTCACTAATATCAATCAATATTTTACCAAAAATATATTTATCATTGATTTTGACGTAAAATATATCTCCTTCTTTCAATTTTTTCTTCTCCATACTTTAATTTTATTAACAGGGATTATGTAAATGTCCATATTGATCAAATTTTTTGTTTCCAATAGGATTTGCTTTGTTTTTAATCGGCTGACCATTTAATCTTTCCTTCTCAATCAAATGCTTTTCCCACACATGTGCTTCATAAGGCGTCAACGGACCTTTTTTGGGTATATCAATTGGTTCAACACTATATTTACTGGGGTCTCCCCATTCAGATTTAAAACTACCGGGCTTGGTTTGACCTTCATGAATATGTTGTTTAAATCTCTCATCTACACCTTGAGTTGTTTGCCCTACATATACGGTATTACCTTTACTATCTACTACTTTATAGAATTCGACATCACTTGCTACTTGACTTTCAAATTTCGATGTTTTTGACTGGTTATGTACCAAAATACCATTTACTCCTACTAAATAGTTATGACAATCTGCAATTTCCAAATTGAAAGTATCTGTATTGATATTATCAATTCGTAAAACATCAGTTATACTGATATAACCATTTCGAGTTTTTAGAATATCGCCTACATTTAATTTTTTAGCAATTTTCCATCTCTGTTCATTTTCAATCCAAAACATGTGTCTGCCTGTTGCTTTTATCGAATCACCCAAATCTGTTTTGACAATGAAATAAGCTTCTGCCCAGTTTTTGAATACGTTCACAACATTTTTTACTGCGTAATTATAATTTTTATAATCAAAAACAATAATTCTATCTTGTTTATTGACAAATTCTATTGGCTTTAGTCCTAATACGGTAGATATTAATGTACCAGGGAGGAAACAGGGTTCTATTTTTCCCAAATCATCGTATGAAACTTTTCCATTCGTTATCACCTTCGGCAATTTGTCCGCACCTTCTTCTCCAAGTTCTTTGGCTGCTTTTTCCACTCCTTCTTCTCCAAGTTCCTTGAGAGCCTTCTTTCCACTCTGTTCCAACCCTTCTTCGATCAGTTCCTTTCCTATTTTGCCGGTTGTTTTCGCCGCTGTTGCTGCAGCGGAGCCGCCCCCACTTCAAAGAGGATTTCGCCGCTCACGTTTCCTATCTTGCGGGGATTGTCCGCTACCCACTTTGCAGCGTCTTCCGCCGTCTTTGCCCATTTGTCGGGTGAATTGGCATAATCCCACGTTGCCTCGGCTGCCTTCTTCCAGTTTTCGCCTTCGGACGCCCAAGCCCAAGCCTTGCCTGCTCCCTTGGCAACGCCTCCCACAATCGCTTCGCCCATGCCGACAGGGTCCTGCATGATGTCCCA
>JAITMT010000562.1 GCA_031277235.1 Tannerella sp. | reverse complement strand
TATCTTATTCGACAACAGAACCAATTTGTGTTGAGGATTTATGAAATCTTTTAACATCGGACGAAACAATTCACGTTGTGTTATTTTAGGGAGTTTGCCTGTCATAATATACCACTTTTTAGACTGCAAAGGTACAAAAAACGGTAGAATTATACAAACTTTTGTGAAAGTATTTTATTGTAAGTACTCGTTATAAATTAGTTTAAATTATTTTTCCAATGCCAAAATTTGATATTCAGTCTTGTTCCCATATCTGCCATACATCTGTTCAATGCGTATGCCGGATTATCTTTTGTCAGATAATCCGGAGGGTCAAGCCATTCCTTTTTCAATTTTCTCCAAAGCGTTTCGGCGATATTCAAATGGGGAGAATAAGGAGGAAGAAAGCACAAAAACAATCCTCTGTTCTGCCGGTATGGAATTCTTTCTCTGATTGCTTTGGCTTTGTGTATGCGGGCATTGTCCAACACTACAAAAGTGGTACGCTTTATATCAAAAGAGAATTTCTCCAAAAACTCCATCACAAATCCTGTGTCAATGTTTTGTTCCGTAACTTGCCAATGAACTTGACTTTGCCTGTTGATAAGTCCCAGGCAGTTAAATTTGTAGGATTTATCGGTCAAATAGCAGACCTCTTCATCGGGAAACTGCCATCCGCAGGGAACATAACCCTCACTGCAAACATGGGTTTCATCGCCATAAAACAGGTCTATTTCTCCGTTTTGACTCATATTCTCAAGTTCTGCAAGTTTTTCGGTTTGAAGTTTATAATGCTCTTCCGGCGGCTTGCCTTTGGGACACTTTCTTATACGTTTATATCTTCCGCCGGCGTTTTTAAAAAAGCCTTGAAAGCGGTATCGCATACCTTTTTACCGCTTTGGGCTTTCCGCTGCGCCTTTGCGGTGCGCATACGCTGCCGGTTGGATTTTATAGCCGAAAGAATAGCTTCCTTATCTTCTGATGCCATGATGGCTTTACGTCCGCGTCCGGCCTGGTCATTAAACCCTGTAAACCCTCATCTCCATACCGTTTAACCCGGCTGTCAACACTGACATTGCACATGGAAGTTATCTTGCCGGCATCCTTGGATGTACGACCGTCCGATTTTAGCAACACGCACTGGCAACGTTTCCGAAAACTGTGGCTTTTGCCTTCTTTGACTCCTCTATCCAACTCCTTACGTTGCGCCGGAGTAAGCGAGGGGGTATTTACCCGTCCCATAGTGGACGCAAAGATACAATATAATTTAAATTAATTTATGATTGATACTTATTTGCTATTATAAGGAGCGACTACCTAAATTACCATGTATCAATCCTTTCAAATTGTAATCATCTGTTTTGTCCGCCCATTGTAACGCCTCAAGGTAGGCTTCGGCGGCTTCTTCCGCTTTCTTCTGTTCGTGGAGTATCCGTCCACAGTAGTAAGCTGCCATTGCGGCGTTGGGAGCGTCGTTTTTCTTTTCATAATACGCTTTTGCGGCAAAAATCACGGTGTCGGCGGTGATGTCGCGGTAACTTTTGTCCTTTGCCTGCATCATTAAAAGAACATAGCGATTGTACTGTTTTTTGCTTAAGTCTTCGGGAAAATAGACGGTATTCAGCAACCGGAAAGCACTGTCGGGATACTGCTCAACAATGTTTTCCGCTTCGTCAAGAATTGCCTTTGCCGTTTTGGTCTGCTGAGAACAGGACAGGGCAAGGAACATCGCCAATAATATACATAAAATCTTCGATTTCATGGGAAATGAATGTTTTACGCCGCAAAGATAGGGAAAAATCAATTCACCCGTGCACAATTCCCGATTTATTTTGTAAAGTAACTGATTTACATTTCCTTGCCAAGGCGGAGACTGATTTTCAGAAGCAGGAGATTGTTGTAGGGGCTGAGGTCAAAACCGGTTTTTTCGCCATAGCGGAGCGTGTTCATTTCTTTGGTGCGGTAGCGTCTTACGCCAAATTCAACGGGCGGGATATACGACAGCGAGACGGATAAACGTTTGTGCCACAGTTCTTTTTGCAGCGATATAAGCCAGTAATCCTTGTCCACCGACTCGTAGCCCTGCCAGAGGATATTTTTGCGCATGTTGCGATAGTAACCAGCCTCTGCGCTGAAGGCTTTACCCGGATGGAAAAAATTTACGGAAGATTGTAACAGCCAACTGTTCAGGGTATTGCGGGAACCGCTGTGCAACGCTTCGCTGCGGTAAAGCACAAGGGAATTTTTCAGGCGGAAAAATGTGCCGATCATTTGGTCACAAGATGCTTGCAGGCTGAATTCGCGAAAATCCACATTGCTGAAGGTGCGATACAGTTTGTTGTCAATACGGTCATAGACCTCGCTGAAACCGTCGCGCGTATAATCGAACCGGGGCGTGATTTTCAGTCTGTTCCACAAAGTCAGTTCTGCGAAAGCATGATGGCGGATGGACGATCTGACGGCAGGATTGCCGATTTGGGTAAGAAACGTATCAATAACCAGAGCCATCGGACTGAGTTGATACAGAGACGGATAAGACTGGTCTGCACTGTAATTTGCGAGGATGTTCACCGCCGGACCGAACCGGTAACTGAACTGAAAGAAGGGCAGCAGGCGGAGATAGGCGTCGCGGTGGTCTCTGTCTGTGGCGTTGATATGCTCCAGGGCGGCGCCCGTTTTCAGTCCCGCTTTTTCCGAAAGATAGAGAGACAGATAGGCAAAAAACTTGTTTCTCGTCTCCGTATAATCGAGGAATCCCCGTCCCTGACTGCTCTCGGAGGCATATTGCCGCCGGATATTCGAGAATCCCGCTTCGGCGGAAAGACGCCCGGACAAAAGATATTTCCCTTCGAGATTGAAAGCGGTTTGATTTTTATATTCATCCCAAACGTCCCAGTATCCGTAATTGGAAACGTCGGTTTGGTGGTATTCGTTGGAGATGTAGTTGTAGTAGTAATTGTACGAGAAATCGCTGTACAGATGCAGGCGGTCGCCGATTTGTCCCCGGTAAAAGAGCGTGCCTGCCAGCGCGTCCGCCTTCATTTGGTTTTCCGTCGTGTTCGTCAGCGTATCACCGACAT
>JAITMT010000533.1 GCA_031277235.1 Tannerella sp. | reverse complement strand
TGATGGAAGAACTGAATTACAGTTTTTTTGAAGAACCCTGTCCCTGGGAAAACCTGTCGGAAACGCAAGCGGTAGCAAAAGCCCTGCGTATCCCTGTTTCGGGTGGCGAACAGGATTCGAGCCTTTGGCGTTTTCAATGGATGATGGAAAACAGGGTGGTGAGCATTGTTCAGCCCGATATAAATTACAATGGCGGACTCATCCGTGCCAAGCGTGTAGCCCGTATGGCGGAAGAATCGGGTATCCGGATTGTGCCGCATAACACGCAGACAGGCGCCAATTCGGTCAATATTCTGCAATTCGCATCCTGCACCCGCAATGCACTCCCGCAAATGGAATATCCCTGGCGGAAATCGCAAACCGAACCGGAATGGTACAGCCCCGATTTCAAAATTACGGACGGTAAAATAAAAGTACCTCAAACGGCAGGCATGGGATTAATCATTGACCCCGATTTTCTGAAAAAAGCCGAAGTCGTGGCGCGTGTGGACAGCGCCGTAAGTTCGGGAAATATTTCAGGTTCGGGAACATCCAATCAAAATATGAAAAAATAAATATATATGAAACAAATAGCATCCTTTCTCATTGCCTTATCCCTCTCGCTCGGATTTGCCGGAGCGCAGTCATTGCCCGCATTTCCCGGCGCCGAAGGTTGGGGGATGTACGCCAAAGGCGGTCGTGGCGGCGTCGTATTGGAAGTAACGAATCTCAACGACAGCGGTCCCGGCAGTTTGCGTGAAGCCCTGATGAACCCTAATCCGCGTATCGTCATTTTTAGCGTATCGGGTACGATTGAGTTAAAATCCATGCTGGAAATCACATCGCCTTTCCTGACCGTTGCCGGACAAACCGCTCCGGGCGATGGTATCTGCCTGAAAAACTATCCCCTGCATATTGTCAATACGCAAGATATTGTTATCCGTTGCCTGCGGGTACGTCCGGGAATTGCTTCCGGGCTGAAAGGTTCGGAATTGGACGGTATCGAAATCCGTGAATCTTCGAATGTGATGATTGACCACTGTACCGTCGGCTGGACGAACGATGAAGCGGTAAACAACTGGCACGGAGCAAGTTTTGTTACTTTCCAGTGGTGTATCATTGCGGAACCTCTGCACAAATCCGTTCACGAAAAGGGTGCGCACGGTTATGGAGCTTCCATTGGCGGTTATAAAACATCGTTCCATCACAATATCCTATCCTGTGCCGTTGCCCGTAACGTCAGCGTAGCGGGAAACAACCAAAATTCGACGGTAATGCTTGACATCCGTAATTGCGTAATCTCAAACTGGCAACATCGTTCCTGTGACGGCAAGCCACTGTCGGTCAATCTGGTAAACAATTACTACAAACCGGGACCGGCTACCATTGAGGATGTAAAAAGGCGTATTGCCCGGATTGATTTTTCCGAAGACATGGGCTTTTCCGGACTTTGGCACATTGACGGCAATTTTGTGGAAGGCTATCCCGATATTTCTGCCGATAACTGGAAGGGAGGCGTTGATTATGAACGGGGTACATCTGAAGCGCGTAACCGTCGCTTGACACCTTTTGAATTTGCTCCGGTTACAACACAACCGGCAACGGAAGCCTATCAATCAGTCCTGGAAAATGCCGGAGTAATAGCGCCCGGAAGAGATTCGCAGGAACGCCGGATCGTTGAACAAATACGGACAAATCTTTTTCCTTTGGGCAATAACGGTATCATTGACACGGTGGAACAGGTCGGCGGCTGGTCTGAACTGAAATCGGCGCCGGCTCCCAAAGATTCCGACAGAGACGGCATTCCGGATGACTGGGAAAGTGCACAGGGTTTGAATCCCAATCTTTCGTCGGACGCCTCAAAAACCGCAGCCGGAGGTTATACATACATCGAAGTTTATATCAACAGTTTGATTCAGAAATAATTATGTTTTCAAGATTAAAATTCATATCGCTCTTTTTAGGGGCTGTCATAGTTCTTCAAGCGCAAGACTATATGCACTACACGGGAAAAACATTGTCCAACGTGGATTATCACCACGGGCAATTGCGCCCGGCAATAGGCGTACACAATATTCAAACATTGCGCGCCAACCGGAAGTATCCCGAAAAAAGCGACGGTTTCGGATGGACGTACAACCACGCGCCCATGCTGGCTTACTGGTACGGCACGTTTTATTTACAGTACCTGAGTAACGAAATCGGCGAACACGTCCCGCCGGGACAGGTGTTGATGATGACTTCCAAAAACGGTTATGCGTGGACAAAACCCGTTGTCCTTTTTCCGCCTTACAATGTTCCGGACGGATATTCCAAAAATGGGAAAGGCAAACCGGCAAAAGACCTGAAAACGGTTGTGCATCAGCGTGTAGGCTTTTTCACTTCCTCTTCCGGACGATTGCTGACGATGGGATTCTACGGCGTATGCCTCGGCGATGGCGACGGTCCCAACGACGGTGACGGCATCGGACGCGTAATTCGGGAAATCAATCGCGACGGCAGTCTCGGACCCGTCTATTTTATCCGCTACAACCACAATTTCAACGAAAAGAATACAGATTATCCTTTTTACAAGAAAAGCAGGGACAAAGGTTTTGTTGCAGCCTGCGACGAATTGCTGAACAGTCCGCTTTATATGATGCAATGGGTGGAAGAAGCCGACCGCGACGACCCGCTCATCCCTTTGAAAAAAGACTACAAGGCATTTTCATACTATCATTTGAACGATGGCAGAGTCGTGGGATTTTGGAAAAACGGACTGACTTCCATCAGTTCCGACAATGGCAAAACCTGGACGGAAGTTCGTAGAGCGCCGGGCGTTGTTACCGGAAATGCCAAAACGTGGGGACAAAAATTAATAGACGGAAAGTTCGCAACGCTGTATGACCCTTCCGAATTTCGCTGGCCGCTGGCTATCTCCCTGAGCGACGACGGATTGGAATATACCGACCTTTGGCTGGTACACGGCGATATTACGCCCCTGCGCTACAAAGGCGCCGAGAAATCGCGCGGTCCCCAATACGTGCGCGGAATCCTGGAAAACAACGGAACGCCTTCCGACAGCAATCTCTGGGTAACTTACAGCGTGAACAAGGAAGATATTTGGGTATCGAAAATTCCCGTTCCGGTGACTCATCGGGCTATCGGTCATGCCGACGACGTTTTTGAGAAACTGCCGGAAGGCAGGGAATTGGATGCGTGGAATATTTACAGTCCGTTGCAGGCGCCTGTCATGATTGAAAAACACGACGGAAAACGGGTATTGACGCTGAAAGACAATGATTTGTTCGATTATGCCAAAGCCGAAAAAGTGATCCCCGAATCCCGTGAGTTGCAAGCCTTTTTCGCGGTCAAGCCTATGCAGAACGACAGAGGAAATCTGCAAATCGAATTTCAAAACGGAAAGGGACAAGCCTGCACCCGCATCATTTTCGATAACGACGGCATATTGAAACTGAAAACCAACTATAAATATACCAACCTGCTGAATTACGAGTCCGGCTCCGATTACCGGTTCGATATTCAATTATCAACGGCCACGCGCAGTCTGACGCTGAAAGTGAACGGAAAATCCATGACCCGTCTGTTTTTTGCTCCGGTCGAATCCATCGAACGGATAGTGTTTCGCACAGGTGATATTCCGGTTATCCCAACCGCAAATACGCCCTACACAAGCGACGCCGACTTGCCGCAAGCCGATGAAAGCGAACCGCTTGCCGAATACCGCATCGAATATCTGAGAACTCAAAGACCGGCTCCCATAGCAGCCGTCCTGGACGCAGAAGATTTCAGGCATCACGTTGATTATTTCAATGCGATGGAAGACGAAAATATTGTTCAGGCTATCCCCAACGCGCAATCGTGGGAATGGATGAAAGTGAACATCCCGCTGTTTGAATGTCCGCAGAAAAATTTTGAAGAAATATATTATTATCGCTGGTGGACGCTTCGCAAACACATCAAGGAAACGCCTGTCGGCCATGTGATGACCGAATTTCTCATAAACCGTTCGTATGCAGACCAATACAATATGATTGCCTGTGCCATCGGACATCATGTCTATGAATCGCGCTGGCTGCACAACAAAGATTATATCAATCAGTATATTCACGCCTGGTATCGTGGAAACGGAGGGCAACCGATGCGTTTGCTGCGCAGATTCAGCAGTTGGACGGCCGACGCACTTTTCAACAAATACAAAGTGGACGGCGACCGGGAATATTTACTGGATATGCTGCCCGATCTGGACGCCGAATTTACGGCATGGAACGACCATTTATTACCTTCCGGACTGTACTGGCAGGAAGATGTGCGCGACGGAATGGAGGAATCCGTCAGTGGCGGACGAAAAAAACAATATGCCCGTCCCACCATCAACAGTTACATGTATGGCAATGCCAAAGCGCTGGCGGAAATTGCCCGTTTGAAAGGTAACCGGGCGATGGCGGACAAATACGAAAATAAGGCAAAAGCGTTAAAAAATCTGGTGCAGACACAACTTTGGAATGATGACAGTCTGTTTTTTGAAACCTTGCGTTCGCCCGGAGAATTTGCTCAGGTGCGTGAAGCCATCGGTTTCATTCCCTGGTATTTCAACTTGCCCGACACCGGAAAGCAATATGCTCAAGCATGGTTGCAGACAGGAAATCCGAAAGGTTTTTTAGCGCCCTACGGACTGACCACCGCCGAACGCTGTCATCCGGAGTTTCGGACACACGGTTGCTGCAACTGCGAATGGGACGGCGCCGTATGGCCCTTCGCTTCCGCGCAGACGCTCACGGCGCTGGCAAATTATGTGAACAGCGATCCTGAGCCCGTCGTCGGCGACAGCCTGTATTTTCGCCTGATGGAACTGTATGTGGAAAGTCAGTACCATCGCGGACGTCCGTACATCGGTGAATATCTGGACGAAACCACCGGCTACTGGCTCAAAGGCGACCAGGAGCGGAGCCGCTATTACAATCATTCCACGTTTAATGATTTAATCATTACGGGATTGATGGGACTGCGTCCACGTCAGGATAATATATTGGAAATAAATCCGTTAATTCCACAGGAGAAGTGGGACTGGTTTTGTCTGGACAATGTGCCGTATCACGGAAAAATCATCACTGTTCTTTGGGACAAAACGGGTAACAAATATAATCTTGGAAAAGGTTTTATCATCTTTGTGGACGGAAAGTTGGCGACACAATCTGCTCAAATAGAACAAATAAAAATAAACCTGTGATTGATGCCGGCAGTGTGCAAAATTTCGGGAGGCATAAGATATAAAAAAAGGAAGAATATGAAAATCAGGAAGAAACTGACAATGATTGCGCTCGTCGCTGTATTTTGTGGCAATTTGTTTGCCCGGAATTCTGCAGCCGGGCAAGGCGTGGTAAAAAAGTTTTTCGACGGTTATGCGGAGGCGAAGCGGCATCAATCACTGTTTCCGAAACCGCCTGAAATGGTGCCTGCGGGCATGCAGCAAAAGCCCGGAAAAACCCGGTGGCCCTTTTGGGATTTTGCCGGAACGAAAATTGATGCCCCCATTCTGGGCAACGGAGACATGCTGGCGGCTTTTGCCGGTCCGCCCGAATATCCCCAGTTTTGGGTAACAAGCAATGATTTCTGGCAAATGGAATCCAATCCCAACTGGGAGTTTTTTCACGACTACGCCGTTGCCAAATACAGTCCTTACATGTCGCTCGGCAGTCCGCGTCCGCTGGGTCGCATCGTATTTGAAATCCCCGGACTTGAAAACGCCGGATACAGGGCGTGGCAGGAATTTGGAGATGCCTGTACATACGCGGAATATACGGCAAAAGGTAATATCGTCCGCCTGAAAAGTTGGGTAGCGGCGCAGGAAAATATATTGGTTGTAGAATTTACGGCTGACAGGCAAACGGCAATAAGCGCCGGTTTTTTCTTCCCGAACGAATTGGGTAAAGGCTGTGACGTCGGGGTAGATTTTGAAGGGCTGGGAGAATCGGACGAGATTCTGGTAGGCACTTTTGTCGGATTAATCGGTGGAAAAACCTTGCAGATTAAAGACCGGAAAAATAGGGTCATATACGGCTACCGCGAGTTTTCCGATCAGGTGGACGTTCCGGTAAAAGCTGCTTTTGCCGGTAAATTCCTCGGCGCAGATTCGTCAAACGTGGCTATTGATGACGGCGATAAAGCATTGAAAGCGGTTATTGTTCCGGGCGAAACTTTATATTTCGTGCTGCCCCTGCGTTCGTGGGCGAAGGTGTCCCGTCCGCTGGAGTACGCGCGTTCCCGTGCCGGGTGGATTACTTCGGACGATTTGGATGAATTATGGAAACAGCATACACTCTGGTGGAAAGATTTCTGGCAGGTTTCCGGCGTGCAACTTGAAGATACGCTGATTGAGCAAAGATATTACCTCAGCCAGTATATGATGGGCAGTTTGAGCCGTGATCCGGACTATCCACCGAATATATTGGGTATCAGTACCTTTGACCGTATGATGTGGAACGGCAATTACAAAATCAACTACAATCATCAATCACCTTATCTGGGATTGCTGGCTTCCGGACATTTCCGGCAAAGCGATCCGCATGACGCTCCCTATCTCGCCATGATGGATATTGGCAGGGAAATGTCGCAAAGACTGCTTGGACATAAGGGCGTGTACCTGCCGCTGGGTCTCGGACCGGTCGGAATGGTCAGCGAGCCTCTCCTGTTGAATATGAAATCTCCTGCCATCCACGGCGCCATCAATATGATTATGCGTTATAAACTGACCATGGACAACGAATATCTGAAAAAAGTATATCCGTTTCTGAAATCTGTGGCAGATTTTTGGGAATATGATTTGGTGCTGCGCGACGGTAAATACAACGTGGTGGGCGACGGTTTCCATGAGCGCGCCGTCAGCGCTATAGACAAGAATGCACCGCCTTTGAATCCCACCAACACGCTGGGTTATCTTAAAACGTTTTTCCGGGAAATGTCGCAGATCAGCCGCGAATTGGAGATAGATGCAGACCGAAGGGAGACATGGCTGAACATCGCCGATAATCTTGCGCCTTACAGGATTGGTACCATTAATGCAATTGAAGAGAATTTAACGCTGTGGAACGAAAAGGAGAAGGCGATTCGGGAACTGGTGCCGAAAAACCTTTGGAACGTTCCGGTATTTTTCAATGAAGAAGTGGGGAGCGCATGGTCCACGCACTTTCCGGCTAATATTATGCAGATTTATCCTGCCGGCGCTATCGGTCTCAATTCCCCCGAAGAAGAACTGACTGCCGCCCGAAACACGATACACGCCCTCTCGTGTATGGAAGAAGAGTTGGGCAGGTTAAACAGTCAGAACGGGGATTTTGACAATTATGTGAAACCCGTCACTCACCCGCATTTCTACCGCAAAGGCGCATGGAACGCGGAAAATCTGGATTGTCTGTTTTTTCCGGCGGCAGTCAGGGTAGGATATGATCCGGAGAAGATTTGGAATGAATTGCGTCAGATTATCACTTACAGAGGACTGCCCAACGGCTTTATAGACAGAAATCCGCATGGCATTGAAAAACTTTCAACCGTACCGAATACCGTACAGGAAATGATGCTTTTATCCCACGAAGGCGTTTTGCGATTTTTCCGTGTATGGCCCGGGAAAAGTCAGCCGAATGCCGCCTTTGAAGGACTGTGGGCTTATGGCGCCTTTGTGGTGGGCGCGACTCTGCGGAACGGCGTTGTATCTTCCATCCGGATAGAGAGTAAAAAAGGCTCAACATGCACTGTGGAAAATCCGTGGAAGGGCAAAAACATTCGGATTACCGGTTCAAACGGCGAATTGTTGCTGTCCGGCGACATTTTTTCCTTCGACACGGTTGCAGGAGGAATTTATTATTTGGAATCTAATTGATTGAATATATGAGAAAAAACATTTTATCAACTCCAATAATTCTATCTTTTTCTTCGGTAATCACCTTGATGAAGAAGTTGACAGGTATATGTATGTTATTATGTGTATCTATCGGAGCGATTGCTCAGGAGGCTATCCGGTTTGATACGCTGTATGCAGAAGATGTGGATTTTTTTAACAGCGAAAAATATGATGTAACCATTATTCCCGACCCGGTTTCTCCTCACCGGCGTTTTCACGCCGTTTTTATCGCCGGAAACGATACATTGGACTGTCCTTTTTTCACGAACGAAACACAAATTAAGGTGTCGGATTTGGAAGAATTGGAAAGATACGGCAAAATTCTACGCGATGGAATTTGCGTTTCCAAAAAGAATGATACGAGAGTGGAAAAGTCTTTTGAGATGGGCAAAGACACCAAGTTGGAAACAACCATTCAGTATCGGGATGGCATCATATATTCTAAAATGATTCGGGAAAACGGCAAACATAAAAGGACTTTAGTATTTTATCCGGATGGTAAAACGAAAGTTGTTGATATCGCAATAATTTTGATGCCGACGGAAGATACGACAAAAAAAGATACGGAAATGAGAATAATACAAGAGTTTTACAAATCGGGAAATCTTAAACGTGAGGAAAAGTACACTATATTAAATGGTGATTTTATGTTGTTGAATCGTAATCATTTCACAGAAGAAGGAAACGATACTTTATTCACAGAACCTTATATGCGGTTACCTTCTTTTCCCGGTGGAAACCGTGGAGCGGTGAAATTTTTGAGCGAAAATATCGAATATCCGGATAGGGCGCTGGAAGAAAAAATTGAAGGGAGTGTTGTTGTTGAATTTGTTGTTGGGAAGGACGGATCTATCTCAAACATTCAGGTTGCTAAAAGTTTGAATAAATATCTTGACGAAGAAGCAGTTCGCGTTATAAAAAAAATGAACGGCTGGAAACCGGGTATACAATATGGCGAACCGGTTGAGGCATATCATACTTTGCGGGTTGTATTCGGATTACATAATGAATCGTTCTAAATAAAAGAAATCATGAAAAGACTATTCATAGGAATATGGGCGCTGTTTATCGCTTTAAGCATGTCTGCAATGGACATTTTCAACCTCACCGTAGAATATCGGAACAGCCCTTTGGCGCTCGAAACTGCCCACCCCCGTTTCGGATGGAAACTGCTTGCCGACGTGCAGGGCGACCGGCAAACGGCATATCGGATTGTTGTTTCCGCTGCAGGAAAAGAAATCTGGAATTCGGGAAAAATGGCTTCCGACCGGAGTCAGTTAATCCCTTACGGCGGGAAAGCCCTGCAACCGTCAACGCGCTACCGGTGGCAGGTAACAGTGTGGGACGCACAGGGAAAGGCTACGGAAAACGAGGCTTACTTTGAAACTGCTCCCGTATTTTCTGCCAATACAAAATGGATTGGAGCCATCACGCGGGAAGATGCGCATTTGCCGGAAGGAAGGCGGGATTTTCACGTTCCCTCGCTGAAAAATGAAAAACAAAGAGCGGTTTTTGAAGCGATTCACCCGCTGGCATTGCGCAGTATTTGCCTGCGCCGTCCGTTTGTGATTAACAAACCTGTAGAAAAGGCTATGGCTTATGTTTCCGGATTGGGACATTATCTTTTTTCCGTGAACGGAAAAAGGGTAAGCAACGATATTTTTGCACCGGTTTGGAGCGATTACGACAAAACGGTGTATTACAATACCTACTCCGTAGATTCTCTGTTGACCGGAGGTGAAAACACCGTGGGAATCCTGTTGGGCAACGGATTTTACAATACCGTAGGAGACCGTTATCATAAACTGTGGGTATCTTTCGGACCGCCGACACTTTTTTTTGAATTACACATTTTTTATACCGATGGAAGCCGTGAAATTATTACATCGGATGAACGATGGAAATACGATCTCAGTCCGATAACTTTTAACGATATTTTTGGAGGTGAAGATTATGACGCGCGTATGGAGCAAAAGGGATGGGATAAGCCGGCATTCGACGACCGGAACTGGAAACCGGCAGTGATTCAATCGTCGCCGAAAGGAATTTTCCGTTCGCAGGAGATGACGGCAATCCGCCGTATGGAACATTTCGGCGCTGTTTCCATGACCAAAATTGACACAAGTTACGTGCTGGATATGGGACAAAATCTGTCGGGCTATCCGTCCATCAAAGTATTCGGAAAAAAAGGGCAGACGGTGAAACTTACCGTCGGCGAGTTGCTGAACCGTGAAACGGGACTTGTATCTCAGAAATCAACCGGCAGCCCGCATACATATACTTATACGCTAAAAGGAGAAGGCATCGAAGAATGGCATCCCGAATTTTCGTATTACGGGTTTCAATACATTCAGATTGACGGTGCAGACGTCCTGTCTTCGACGGGCGAAGACAAGCCTTTGCTTATGGATGTAAAATCCTGTTTTATCTATAATTCCACAAACGAAGCAGGATATTTCGAATCTTCCAATGAATTGTTCAACAAAGTGCACAATCTGATTCAAAATGCCGTAAAAAGTAATATGCAGGCGGTATTTACCGATTGCCCACACCGCGAAAAATTGGGATGGCTGGAGGAAACGCATCTCAACGGACCCGTATTGCTGTACAATTATGACATGACCCGACTTTTTCCTAAAATAATGCGCGACATTGCCGACGGACAGCGAAGCAACGGACTTATTCCGTCCATAGTTCCCGAATATGTAGTATTTGGCGACGATTTTTCTGATTCTCCCGAATGGGGAAGTGCGGGAGTCATTATCCCCTGGATGTACTACCGGTTTTATGGCGACAATCGGTTGATCATTCAATATTACGATGTGATGAAAAAATATGTGGATTATTTGGGGACGAAAGCCGATAACCATATTCTCTCGCACGGTTTGGGCGACTGGTATGATTATGGCGATCATCCTGCCGGGTATTCCAAAAACAGCCCGATAGAGGTTTCCGCAACATCTCATTATTATTATGCAGCCCGGTTAACGGCAAAAGCAGCCGAAATGCTGCATAAATCGAAAGATTTCAAGACGTACAACACGCTGGCACTCCGTATCAAGGAAGCGTTCAATAACCGCTTTTTTAACCGTGAAACCTGTCAATACGCCAATGGCAGCCAGTTTTGTAATGCCGTTGCTATTTTTATGGAAATAGTAGAACCGCAATATAAACAAGCCGTTCTCGACAATCTGAAAGCTGACATTCGGCAAAGAGGCTATCGCCTGACAACCGGAGATGTGGGAAATCGCTATCTTTTCATGGCATTGGCTTTGAATGGAGAAAATGAACTGATGTACAAAATGCACAACCACGAAGAAGTTCCCGGATATGGCTACCAGGTGAAGATGGGTGTTACCACGCTGACCGAACAGTGGGATCCCAACAGGGGAAATTCGTGGAATCATTTTATGATGGGACAAATTGACGAATGGTTTTTCCGCAGTTTGGCAGGTATCGAGCCCGAAACGCCCGGTTTTAAAACATTCACTGTACAACCACAGACCGTTGATGATTTGACTTATGTGAAAGCCTCACACAAAACCCTTTACGGTGACATAAAAGTAGAATGGAAAAGGGAAAACGGACGTTTTCACCTGTCGGTAACCGTTCCCGTCAATACGCAGGCATCCATCGTTCTGCCGGACGGGAAAAAACACAAAACCGGTTCGGGAACGTATCGGTTTGAATGTCCGGATTTGTCATTTCCCGAAATTAATAATAATACAAAATAATAAAAATATATGACATTTGAATTGGATAGAAACCGCAGTAAAGTCCAGCAGTTGGCAAATAAAATCAGCGCTGCGATATCAAACGGAGAATATGAGGAAGGAGATCCGCTCCCGTCTATTAACAAATTGAGTACAGATTTTGATATCTCAAGGGATACGGTTTACAAGGCTTTTCAAAAATTGAAAAGCAAAGGAATCATAGAATCAACTCCGACGAAGGGATATTTTGTTTCAAAAACGGTGAACAATATTTTCGTCTTGTTAGATGTTTTCAGTTCCTTCAAAGGCGATTTTTATAAGGAATTGATGTCGCATTTACCTCTGAATTACAGGGTAGACCTGTATTTTCACCAATTCAATGACAAACTGTTCAACAACTTGATTATTGACAGTGTGGGACGTTATGACCTCTATATTGTAACAAATTATATCAATGACGTTTATTATGACGTTTTAGACAGATTGGACAACAGTAAAGTTCTGTTGGTTGATTTGGGCAAATTTAAAAAAGATAAATTTTCTTATGTCTGTCAGGGGTTTGATAATACACTGTATGATTGTCTGACTTCCGGATTGAATTTGATAAGAAAATACGACGAGTTGCGTTTTATTTTTCCGATAGAATCCGATCATCCCCGTAGCTGTATCCCTTTTTTCATCAAATTTTGTGAAGACAATAAGATAAAATACCAGTTAATCCGTCGCCACATGGAGGAAACCGATATTATACCCGGTATCGCTTATCTGGTTGTCTGGCACTCGTATGTGGTGGATTTTGTCAAAATTTGCCGTTCCAAAAATCTGAAATTGGGAGAAGACATCGGATTGATAACTTTCAACGATACGCCCATGTTGGAGGTAATAGAAAACGGTATCACCGTCATCTCAACCGATTTCAAGCAAATGGGAAAATTGACCGCGGAATTTATCACCACCCGTCAAAAAATACAGACCTATATTCCTACCCGGCTGATCGTTCGTGGTTCATTATAATTTAAAGATATGCACAGAGAGTTGATATACATAGTGTCTTTTTTGATAATCATAACTTTTCAACCGGTAAAAGCCGGAGATTATCAACCTGCATTTTCCGTTGCAGGATTTTATCCTATGGAAAATTCGGGACGGGAAGTGTTCAATTTCAATGTTGGCTGGCGTTTCAAAATCGGAGACATTGCCAATGCGGAACGAGCGGATTTTGACGATTCGACATGGGAGATCGTTTCCACGCCGCATACCGTAGGACTGATTCCGGCGGAGGGAAGTGGCGGCAGAAATTATCAAGGTGTTGCCTGGTATCGCAAGCATTTCAAAATAGATACTTCGCTGAAGGAGAAATTAATCACTGTCTATTTTGAAGCCGCTATGGGTAAAACGATCGTTTACCTGAACGGAAAGAAAATCAAGGAACATTGGGGCGGTTATCTGCCTTTCAGCGTCGAATTGACTCAATACGGCGTCAAAGCAGGTGATGCTTGCCTGTTAGCAGTAATGACCGATAATTCGGACGATAAAACTTACCCACCGGGGAAACGGCAGGCTACGCTGGATTTTGCCTATCACGGAGGTATTTACCGCGATGTATGGATGATTGCCACTTCCCGGATACACTTGACAGATCCGAATGAAGCCAATGTCGTCGCAGGCGGAGGCGTTTTGATTCAATATGGAGAAATCTCGAAAAAGAGAGCCGAGATCAGAATATATACGGATGTAAAAAATGAGTTGTCAATTTCCCAACAAATTACCGTTGAAAACCGTCTGAGGGATGCGAATGGAAAAACGCTCAAAACCATGCAATCATCACTCCGCCTGAAAGCGGGAGAAACAAAACGGGTGAGTCAAAAAATAATTATAGAAAAATCCAATCTTTGGAGTCCCGATACACCTTATTTATATTCATTGGCTACGCTTTTATCTCAATCGGATAAAAAAGCGTTAGACGGAGGTGTCACGCGCATCGGCATCCGGAAAATCGAATGGAAAGGAAAGGACGGACTTTGGCTGAACGACGAGCCTTACGGTAAACTGATCGGAGTAAATCGCCATCAGGATTACGCCTACGTGGGCAATGCCGTTCCGAACAGCCAACATTGGCGTGACGCCAAGAAATTGCGAGATGCCGGATTCCGCGTGATCCGCGTAGCACACTATCCGCAAGACCCGTCGTTTATGGACGCTTGCGACGAATTGGGAATGTTTGTCATCGTGGCCACGCCGGGCTGGCAGTACTGGAATAAAGACCCGCAGTTTGTCGAACGGGTTTACGACGACATCCGAAACATGGTACGCCGCGACCGCAATCATCCGTCGGTGTTGATGTGGGAACCGGTTTTGAACGAAACGCCCTTCCCGGTCGAATTTGCAGTTCAGGCGCAACATATTGTACAGGAAGAATATCCGGGAGCCGCTTGTGTGGCGGACAACTACTCGCCGGGTATTACCGACCACTACGAAGTCGTTTACGGCTGGACCAAAGACATCGGACAGTTCAAACAACCGCTATTTACCCGTGAGTTTGGTGAGAATGTGGACGACTGGTATGCGCAGAACACCAACAACCGCGCTTCGCGCAGTTGGGGCGAAAATGCCTTGCTCATACAGGCCTTGCAGTTGGCAAAAGCCTGCAATGAAATGTATCCCGCAAGCCGTCAGTTTACCGGTGGCGCCCTGTGGCATCCGTTTGACCATCAGCGGGGCTATCATCCCGACCCCTATTGGGGAGGGATTATGGACGCTTTCCGTCAGCCGAAATATGCATGGTATATGTTTAAAAGTCAGGTAGATGCAGATTTGAAGCATCCGCTTGCCGAGACTGGTTCGATGGTGTTTATCGCTCATGAATTATCGCCGTTTTCGTCGTCTGACGTAACGGTATTTACTAACTGCGACGAAGTGCGATTGATTGTGTACGAACGTGATACATTGATACAAAAAGCGCCGAAAGCCGAATGGCAACTGCCGCATCCCCCTGTTACGTTCAAAAACGTATTTGATTTCAACAGCATGCGGACGCTTCCCTACACCGAAAAAAATTGGCAACAGGTTTCGTTAGTGGCTGAAGGATTGATAGATGGGAAAGTGGTATGCAGTATCAAAAAGATGCCTGCCCGACGATCGAACAAACTCCGTTTATCGGTTGATAATGAAGGGCAGAAGTTAATTGCCGACGGTTCGGATTTGATTCCTGTTATTTGTGAAGTCGCCGACGACGACGGTAACGTTCGGAGGTTGGCAAAGGAACAAATCCTGTTCAGCGTCGAAGGAGAAGGCGAAATCATTGGCGATGCGCGAATAGGCGCGAATCCGCGAACGGTGGAATTTGGCTCGGCACCGGTACTTGTGCGCTCGACCCTTGTTCCGGGAAAAATAAAAATATATGCCCGCGTTCTTTGGGAGGGTGAAAATGCGCCGACTCCGGCGAGCATCGAATTGGAGAGCGTGCCGCCGTCCCATCCTCTCGTCTATACCGACAAACCGCGTCCATCGGATGAAGCGCAGGACAAATCTTCCTATCAACGGAAATTAACGGAAGAAGAAAAACGGAAAATGTTGAATGAGGTAGAACGCCAGCAAACGGATTTTGGCAAAAAAGAATAAATTATGTTAAGCGATTCGAAAAAATATCCCTGGTTGGTTGTGGCGTTGCTATGGTTCGTAGCTTTACTGAACTATATGGACAGGCAAATGCTTTCGACCCTGCAACTTGAAATGGGAAAAGATATTCTTGATTTGATGAAAGGTCAAAATTTCGGAAGACTGATGGCTATTTTCCTTTGGATTTATGCCCTGATGAGTCCCGTATCCGGACTGATTGCCGACCGGATTAATCGTAAATGGCTTATTATAGGAAGTTTATTTATTTGGTCGGGAGTAACTTTACTGATGGGCTATGCCCAAAATTTCGATCAACTGTATATCTTGCGGGCGCTGATGGGCGTCAGCGAAGCATTTTACATTCCTGCGGGACTTTCTTTGATCGCAGATTACCATCAGGGGAAAACCCGGTCTATCGCGGTTGGATTTCATACAACGGGCATCTACCTGGGACAGGCTTTAGGCGGATTTGGAATTGTCGTAGCACATAATTTTTCGTGGCAAACGACTTTTCATTCTTTTGGATTGATCGGTATCATTTATTGTGCCGTGCTGTTTCTGTTTTTGAAAGAAAAGAAAACCTATACGATTCAAACAGAGAAGAAACCGTTTATTGCAGAATTATCGGGGATGAGAAAAGCCTTGATCGTTTTGTTTGGAAACATCTCGTTCTGGGTGATTCTTTTCTATTTTTCAGCGCCGAGCTTACCGGGTTGGGCTACTAAAAACTGGCTTCCCACGCTGTTTTCCGAAAGTTTGAATATTGAGATGGTTCAAGCGGGACCCATGGCAACCATAACCATCTCGATGGCCTCTTTGATTGGAGTATTGATCGGGGGATTTTTATCGGACAGATGGGTGCATAAAAATCTGAAGGGACGTATCTATACAGGCGTTATCGGTTTATTCCTGACTCTTCCCGCTTTGTTGCTGCTGGCTTTCGGAGCCGGAAGTTTGCCGATGATTATCGGAGGAGCCGTATGCTTCGGTTTGGGTTTTGGCATGTTCGACGTCAACAGTATGCCTATTTTGTGTCAGTTTGTATCTTCCCGCTACCGGGCTACCGGTTACGGATTGATGAATCTGGCAGGTATTTCGGCAGGTGCCGCCATTACCGGATGGCTTGGCAAATCCGCCGATGCGGGTAATCTTGGACGTGATTTTGCATTGATGACCATTGTCGTAGCAACAGCGATTATCCTGAACCTTGTTGTACTCCGTCCTCAAGTTGTAGATAAAAAAGATGAATTATAAATTATAAATTATAGATTGTAGATTATGAACACATTATCGCTTCGGGGAATAATTCCCCCAATGATTACGCCCTTACTGGATACAAATACATTGGATGAACAGGGCGTCGAGAATTTGGTAGAACGCCTGATAGCCGGTGGAGTTGCCGGTATTTTCATATTGGGGACTACGGCAGAAGCTCAACATTTGAGTTTTAGAATCAAAGGAGAACTTATCCGGAAAACGGCAACCTGCATACGGGGAAGAGTGCCGCTCCTGGTCGGAATTACCGATGCATCCTTTTTCGAGAGTTTGACAATTGCCTGGATAGCCGTGGAGAATCAGGCGTCGGCAGTTGTGACTGCGCCTCCCTATTATTTTTCGCTGGGACAACCTGAACTCATTGAATATTACGAGGCGCTTGCCGAACAGTTGCCGTTGCCGCTGTATCTTTACAACATGCCTTCTCATACCAAAATCATGATAGAGATTGACACCGTAAAAGTTTTGGCGCAACATCCGAATATCATCGGACTGAAAGACAGTTCAGCCAATGGCGTCTATTTCTGCAAATTGCTTCATTTGTTCAGTCACCGTCCGGATTTCGGACTGTATGTCGGTTCCGAAGAAATGATGGCATCTATGGTGCTGATGGGAGCGCTTGGCGGCATTCCCGGAGGCGCCAATATTTATCCGGAGATTTTTGTGAAAGTATATCGGGCTGCCGCTGAAAAAAATGTAGATAAAACCCGTGAATTGCAAAACCGCATGATCGCCATCAGCCGCGAGTTGTACGGTATCGGACGATTTGATTCGAGTTATATCAAAAGTATCAAAACTGCACTTTCGCTGAAAGGAATTTGCAGCGATGTACTGGCACAGCCTTTCAACCATTTTCTGGAACCGGAAAGAGAAAAAGTAAAAGCGGCAATCGAAAAATTGGATCAATTGTTTTACACATGAAACGTTGGATATTTATTGTTTGGATAGGGATAGGTTTTCCGCTTGCCGGTATCGCCCAAAACCGGCAGCCGGAATTTGAATATCCGCGTACCACTCCGGAGAAGGGCGCTCAATTTTTAGCCCATCTCGAAACGCTCTACGGCAACCGGTTGGAATGGGAAAAACGAAAAGCGGAAATCAAATTCTGTTTACCCGTTGCGCTGAAACTGTCGCCCCTCCCTCCGCGTCCGCAATCGCCGGTCATTCTGACTCCGAAAAGGGAATACGACGGATATACGGTTGAAAATTTCGCCATCGAAACGCTGTCTGGAATTTATGTCGCGGGTTCGATTTATAAGCCGTTAGAAATCAAGGGAAAATGTCCGGTTATGTTGAATCCGAACGGACATTTTGCCGATGGACGGTACCGTCCCGACCAGCAACTCCGTTGTGCGGCGCAAGCCCGCATGGGCGCCATTGCCGTCAGTTGGGATTTATTTGCGTGGGGCGAAAGTTGCCTGCAATTCGATGACAGCCTGCATCGCTTGAATGTTGCGCAAACTATTCAAGTGTTGAATGCAATCCGTATTCTGGATTACCTTTTGTCATTGAAAGATGCCGACCCGTCGCGCGTGGGAATCACAGGAGGTTCGGGCGGCGGTAGCCAGACGATGATGCTCTCGGCGATAGACGACCGCATTACACTGAGTATACCCGTAGTGATGCTGTCGTCCTATTTTGTGGGGGGCTGTCCTTGCGAGAACGGAATGCAGACTTACCTGTGCGCCGGTGGCACCGGCAACGTTGAAATAGCCGCCTTGTTCGCTCCGAAACCTCAATTGATTTTGTCGGACGGAAAAGACTGGACAGCCCACGTTCCCGAATCGGAATATCCTTTCCTGCGGCGTATCTATTCGTTTTATAGCGCTGAAAATGAGTTGGAAAACGACCATTTTGAAGATGAAGGTCACGATTACGGTATTTCCAAGCGGAAATCTCTGTACCGTTTCCTCTCTCTGCACTTTGGTTTGGATATGCAACAGGCAGACGAAGCAAAAATAACGATCGAAAAAGCGTCGCAACTGTATGTTTTCGGAGAAAAAGGTGAAAAACTGCCGGCAAATGCGATTCATGGGAAAGAGGCTTTGGAGGAAGTACTGGAAGAAATTATAAATTATTAATTATGAAAAAGATACGTATTATTGCTGCGATTTTTTATTCAAGCGTATTTGGAGGATATGCGCAAAACGCAGATTTGAAGCTATGGTATAACAGTCCTGCAAGCGACTGGAACGAAGCCTTGCCTTTAGGCAACGGACGACTTGGCGCGATGATTTTCGGAACTCCGGCTGTGGAACATTTGCAGTTAAATGAGGAGACGATTTGGGCCGGTTCGCCAAACAATAATGCACACCCACTTGAACCGGGAGTTTTGGAGACGGTTCGACATTTAATTTTTGACGGAAAATATGTGGAAGCCGAAAATTTAGCAACTGCCAAAATCATGTCGCAGACCAACCATGGAATGCCTTATCAAACGATGGGAGACTTGTTTATCGCATTTTCCGGACACAATCAGTATGCGGATTACTATCGCGATTTGGATATCGGCAATGCCGTCGCAAGCGTCAGCTACATGGCGGACGGTGTGCGTTACCGACGGGAAATGTTCACTTCGTTTACCGACCAGGCAGTCGTTGTTCGCCTCACAGCCGACAAACCGAACAGTATTACCTGCAATATTTTCCTCACTACGCCACAGGAAAAAATTGTCCGTTCCATGGAAAACGGGCAGTTGGTCATTGCGGGAGTTACGCCTGCCCATGAAAAACAAAGCGGAAAAGTACAGTTTGAAACGCGGATAAAGCCCAAAGTTTCCGGCGGAACGTTTACGGTATCCGATGATATTATTTCCGTTGAAAAAGCCGATGAAGTGATTCTTTACATCGCGATAGCCACCAATTTTGTGAATTACAAAGATCTTACGGGAGATAAAACGGAAAGATGCAAGCAGCAGATAAATAAGGCTTTTGAAAACGATTATACAACTGCTAAAGCGGAACATACGGCTTTCTTTCGTCAATATATGGATCGGGTAAGTTTGGACTTGGGACAAACCTCGGCTTCGGTGCGCCCTACCGATAAACGAATCAAAACATTTGCTCAAATCTTTGACCCTGAATTAGCCGTCCTTTACTTTCAGTTCGGACGTTATCTATTGATATGCAGCTCAATGCCCGGAACTCAACCCGCCAATCTGCAAGGTATTTGGAACGACCGGCTGTTGCCGCCGTGGGACAGCAAATATACCTGCAACATCAATACCGAAATGAATTATTGGCCCTCCGAAATCACGAATTTGAGTGAGATGCACGAGCCGATGCTGCAAATGGTGCGTGAAGTAGCCGAAACAGGTGCGCAAACCGCCCGGATGATGTACGGATGTCGTGGCTGGGTTTTGCACCACAACACGGATATCTGGCGAATTACCGGTCCTGTTGACCGCGCAGCCTCAGGCATGTGGCCGACAGGAGGCGCCTGGCTGAGCCAAGATCTGTGGTACAGATATTTATACACCGGAGACAGGGAATATTTGACATCCGTTTATCTCGTCATGCGCGAAGCGGCAATGTTTTTCAATGATTTCCTGATTGAAGAACCCGACCACGGCTGGCTGGTGGTTTCTCCCTCCAACTCGCCGGAAAACACCCATGCCGGAAGCGGGAAAAAAGCGACCATTACGGCTGGAGCTACGATGGACAATCAGTTGGTATTCGATTTGTTTTCCAACGTCATTGCCGCCTCCGAATTATTGGGTATCGACCATGAATTTTCCGACACGCTGAAAACGAAGCGCGCCAAACTTCCTCCGATGCAAATCGGACAACAGAAACAGTTGCAGGAATGGCTCCATGATTGGGATTTAACGACCGACAAACACCGGCATGTTTCGCATTTGTACGGATTGTTCCCGAGTAACCAGATTTCGCCTTTCCGCACGCCGGAACTTAACGAAGCGGCAAAAAACTCGTTGGAATACCGCGGCGACCCCGCTACGGGCTGGTCTATGGGATGGAAAGTTTGTCTCTGGGCGCGCCTCCTGGACGGAAACCGCGCCTACAAGTTATTGACCGACCAGTTGGATCTGGTCACAAACGAAGCCTCCAAAGGCGGAACCTATGCCAATCTTTTCGACGCACATCCTCCATTCCAGATAGATGGAAACTTCGGATGCACTGCCGGAATGGCTGAAATGCTGTTGCAAAGCCACGACGGATTTATTTTTCTCTTGCCTGCCTTGCCTTCCGTGTGGGCAAACGGAAGCGTGAAAGGATTGGTCGCTCGGGGCGGTTTCATTATTGACATGGAATGGAATGACGGAAAAGTAAGCCGTTTGAAAATTAAATCTCCTTACGGGGGCAACTGTCGTCTGCGCTTGACTGCTCCGTTAAAAGGGAAAGGGATCAAAACGGCAAAAGGAGAAAATTCCAATCCGCTGTATGCCGTTCCGACAGTAGAAAAACCGTTTATTTCGGAAAAAGCGAATCTGACCGTTCCCGAAAATCTGTTGAAGAAAACAACTTATCTGTATGATCTAAAAACGGATAAGGGAGGTATTTATGAATTTACAATAAAGAAATAAAATATGAAAAACCCAAAATTATTTTTAGCAACAATCTCCTTGTTCCTGTTCACCGGGATTTTATCTGCACAAGACGAAGATGATAGAAGAGCGCCGTTTCCCTGGGACAACGGCAAACTGAAAGTAAGCGACAATCGCCGGTTCCTTCAGCACGAAAACGGAAAACCGTTCTTCTGGCTGGGCGAAACAGCCTGGCTATTTCCTTCACGGCTCAACCGTGACGAAACCGGATATTTTATGGAAGAAACGGCCAGGAACGGATTCAATGTAATTCAGGTTTCCGTATTGCATTCGCTGGGAGCCATGAATGCCTACGGACATGCGGCGCTTCCCGACGGTTTTAATTTCAGCGGAATAGATGAAGCCGGTGAATACAACTACTGGAAACACGTGGATTATATCGTGCAGCAGGCTCGGCAACGGGGAATATACATCGCCATCGTTTGCGTATGGGGCGGTAATGTGAAATCGGGAAACGTCTCTGTGGAAGATGCAGGGAAATACGGCGAATTTTTAGCGAAACGCTACGGCAAGTATCCGAATATCATCTGGCTGATTGGTGGAGATATCAGAGGCGATGTGAAACCCGAAGTTTGGAAAACGATGGCAACGACCATCAAATCCATTGATACGGAACATCTGATGGGTTTCCATCCGTTTGGACGCACCTTATCGGCCACATGGTTCAACGGCGAACCCTGGTTGGATTTTAATATGTTTCAATCGGGACACCGGCGCTACGGACAGCGCCGCGGCGATGGAGATTATACGATTGACGACTACACGGAAGAAGACAGCTGGCGATTCGTAGAACGCAGCCTTGCCTTTCAACCCCTGAAACCGGTTTTGGACGGAGAGCCATCTTATGAACATATTCCGCAAGGCTTGCACGATGCGAGCCAGCCTCGCTGGCAGGCAAGCGATGTGCGCCGTTATGCCTACTGGTCGGTTTTCGCCGGATCGTGCGGACATACCTACGGTCACAATTCGATAATGCAGATGTACCGCCCGGGCGTTGCTTCTGCCTACGGAGCGGAAATGCCCTGGTGGGACGCTGTTCACGACAAGGGTCGTATGGAAATGAAGTATTTGAAAAAGTTGATATTGGCTTTTCCGTATTTTGAACGCATTCCCGACCAGTCGGTGATTGCCGGAACCAATGGCGTCCAGTACGAACGTGCGATTGCGACCCGCGGCAACGATTACATTTTGGTTTACAACTACACTAACCGACGTATGGAAATTGACATGACAAAAATTTCGGGAACTAAGAAAAAAGCATGGTGGTACAGTCCCGTCAACGGACAAACGGATTACATCGGCGAGTTTGCGGACGGCAAACAGACTTTTACGCACGATTCCGCGTATGGAGCCGGGAACGACTGGGTACTGATTATTACGGATGCAAAAGTAAATTATGTTGAAAATGATTTGATGGAAAAATGAAAAAAGTAATCGGCATTTTATGCTTTATTTTATGGATGGCCCCTGCGTTTTCATCCGGTGATTCGGACCGGAACAAAACCGAATGGAAAGGTCAATGGATCGGTTTGGACAGGACTTTCTCCTGGGATGTGGAAGATGCGCATTCCCGGCTGTCTGCCCGTTATTTGCGGAAAGAATTTGCTTCGGGAAAAGCTGAAATAAAATCTGCAAAGGTTTATATCATCGGTCTGGGTTTGTATGAATTGTATGTCAACGGCGAAAAAATAGACGACCACGTTCTGTCGCCGGGACCAACCGACTACAACAAAACGGTTTTTTACAATGTGCTGGACGTAACAAAAAATATCGTCTCCGGTAAGAATGCTGTGGGAGTCATCCTGGGAACCGGACATTATTACAACAACCGGCAAAATACCAAACCGCAGAAACATAAAATTTTCGGTTATCCTAAATTGCTCTTTCAACTGGAAATCGAATACGCCGACGACAGTAAACAGACCGTTGTTAGCGATCAAACCTGGAAAATAACATCCGATGGACCGATCCGTTCTACCAACGACTACGACGGTGAAAGATACGATGCTACCAAGGAATTGGACGGATGGAACAAATCCGGATTCAACGATAACAAGTGGTTGAAACCCGAATTAGTTGCTGCACCCACAGGAAAAATCACCTTGCAGCAGAATCCGAATATGAAAATAATGAAAGTCATCAAGCCGATCAATATAACTCATTTGGCGGCTGATACTTTTATTCTGGACATGGGACAAAACATGACCGGCTGGTTGGAATTAACGAAAAACGGCGGTAAAAGAGGCGAGCAAATCATTATGCGCCATGCCGAAACCTTAGACAAAACCGGACATTTATATACCGCTAATCTACGAAGCGCTCAGCAAACCACCATCTACACAATGAAAGGCTCAGGCATCGAAACCTGGGAACCGCGTTTCACCACACAAGGCTTTCGCTATGTGGAAATAAGCGGTTTTCCCGGAACGCCTACCGTGAATGATTTTTCAGGTAAAGTGATTTACGACGACATGGAAACCATCGGTTCTTTCGAATCGTCTAATCCGCTGTTGAATCGGATTGTTAAAAATGCTTGGTGGGGCATCACCGGCAATTACAAAGGCATTCCGATTGATTGTCCCCAACGCGACGAACGGCAACCTTGGCTGGGTGACCACACCATTGGTTGTTTCAGCCAGAGTTTTCTGCTCGACAATGAACAGCTGTATATCAAATGGTTGGGCGATATCCAGGATGCTCAAACCGAAGAAGGAGCGATTCCTGATATTTGTCCGCCTTATTATATGACTTATTACAGTGACAATATGACTTGGCCCGGAGCTTATATCTTTGTCGCTCAAATGATTTACCGGCAGTTCGGCAATCCGGAACCCATCAAAGAGCATTATCCGACGATGAAAAAATGGCTCACATATATGAAAAAGTATATGACAGCGGAATTCATTGTTACCAAAGATAAATACGGAGACTGGTGTGTACCTCCCGAATCGTTGGAACTCATTCATTCTCAAGATTCGGCACGGCAAACCGACGGGAAATTGATTGCAACCGCCTATTACTACAAACTGTTGCAGGTTATGCAAGAATTTGCCGCTATTGCAGAACACAGGGAGGACATCCGGGAATTTACCGCTTTGGCAGAAAGTATGCGCAACGGGTTCAATAAAAAATTTTACAATCCGGCAACCGGACAGTACAGCAACGGTACGGTAACCGCCAATTTATTGCCTTTAGCTTTCGGCATCGTGGAAAAGAAAGATGAAGACCGTGTTTTCCAAAATATCATAGCCCGGATTGTCAAAGACAAAATGCACATCAGCACAGGCGTTATCGGTATTTCGTGGCTGATGCGGGAACTGACCAAGCGAGGCCGCGCCGACGTCGCTTATACCATCGCTACGCAGAAAACGTATCCGGGTTGGGGATATATGGTAGAAAACGGCGCCACCACTTTCTGGGAGTTATGGAACGGCAATACGGCCAATCCGGCGATGAACTCTCACAATCACATTATGATGCTGGGCGATTTGTTGGTTTGGACGTTTGAAGATTTGGCAGGTATCAAAACGCATAAGAATTATCCGGGGTTTAAGTGGCTGTGGATGAAACCCCACCCGACGGAAGACCTGACTTTTGTAAACGCGTCATACAAAACGCCGCAAGGATTGGTAAAAAGCGAATGGCAGTTGGACAACGGTATTTTCACATGGAAAATGACCATTCCGGAAGGAGTCCGCGCCAACATTTTAGTTCCTGCTCCGACCTTGGATGATATTCGAGAAAACAGACGCCCGGCGACACAGGTTCCGGGACTGAAATACGTGCGCATCGAAGAAAACCGCGTCAATTTAGAAATCGGCTCCGGCGATTACGTCTTTTCCTGTCCTTACGGAGAAGCACAAAACCGCTGGAAAGCAGGAGTGGTGTCGGAACAGTTTATCAACAAAAACGCTCCCTATCCCGAGAGCCATGCCGCTACCGTGGCGGAAACCAACGACAAAACAATTGTGGCTGCATGGTTTGGCGGTACCAAGGAACGGAATCCCGACGTCTGTATCTGGTTCAGTCGCTTCGTCAACGGACAATGGGAACCTGCTCAAAACGTTGCCAACGGCATTATCAACGACACGCTTCGCTATGCCTGCTGGAATCCTGTGCTGTATCAGGTTCCGGACGGTGAATTGCAACTCTACTATAAAGTGGGACCAAGTCCCTCAACTTGGGAAGGAAAACTGATTACATCGGCCGACAAAGGGAAAACATGGTCGCAACCGGTTGATTTGCCTGATGGAATGCTCGGTCCCATCAAGAACAAGCCTGTTTTACTGAAAGGCGGCACCTTGATGTCTCCTTCGAGTATGGAAGGAAACGGAGGATGGCGGGTGCATTTGGAACTGTCAAAAGACTTCGGAAAAACCTGGACAAAAACGCCTGTACTCCCCAATACCGGCGGCAACGCCATACAGGCGATTCAGCCTTCGATACTGATGCACAGCAATGGAGATTTGCAGATTTTATGCCGCACACGGTCACTCTGTATCGGCGAATCGTGGTCTAAGGATAACGGGAAAAACTGGTCGCCAATGGCTTTATCAAGTCTTCCGAACAACAATTCCGGCTTGGATGCTGTGACTTTGCAGGATGGACGCCAGTTACTGGTTTACAACCACGTGCTGCCGCCCGAAGACGCGCCGGGGGGAAAGGGAGAACGTACCCCGTTAAATGTTTCTGTTTCGGACGACGGGAAAACCTGGTATGCGGCTGCAGTACTGGAAGATTCGCCTATCAGCCAGTATTCCTATCCTTCTGTGATTCAAAGTAAAGACGGATTGGTGCATATCGTTTATACCTGGCGGAGAGAAGGTATTAAACATATTGTCATCGACCCGCAACAATTGATTTTGTCGAAGATGGAAAACGCGCAGTGGCCACCGGCAAATGAAACAGAGGAGGTGCAGATTGTAAACAACCATCGCTATAAAATTTCGGTTTGCGATTGGATGATGCTGAAACGCCAAAAAGTCGGCGCTATCGAATTGGCTAAAGAAATTGGAGCCGACGGTTTGGAATTGGATCTGGGCGGATTAGGGCAAAACATTTCTTTCCAAAATGCGCTGAAAGATAAGAAACAACGCGATTTATTCATTTCCGAATGTAACCGCTTGGGTATTCAGTTCAGTTCGTTGGCTTTGTCGGCATTTTATGCACAGTCGTTTGCCAAACGCGAGAATTACGAGCAACTGATGGATGAATGTATCGCCACCATGAAAGACATGGGCATCAAAGTCGCCTTTTTACCGATGGGCGTTCAAAGCGATATGGTCAAAGAACCCGAACTATATCCCATCGTTCTGGAACGCCTGAAAGTCGTGGCGAAAAAAGCGGAAGCCGCCGGAGTGGTTATTGGTATCGAAACTTCTCTGACTGCTGAGGAAGAAGCGAAATTGATTGATAAAATCAATTCGCCCGCTATCAAAAGTTATGTCAATTTCAACACCATATTATCTCGGAAAGGGAATATTATCAAAGACTTGCAAACACTTGGGAAAGGTCGTATCATTCAGATTCATGCCAGCAATACCGATGGATTCCGGATTGAAAACGACCCTGCCTTGAATATGAAGGAAGTGAAAGCCGTATTGGATCAAATGGGATGGAGTGGTTGGCTGGTCGTCGAACGTTCGCGCGACGCCAATGACGTCCATAACGTAAAGAAAAATTTCGGTGCAAATGTAAGCTATTTAAAATCGGTTTTTCAATGAAAGCGAACAAACATTTTCAAGGTATCGTAGTTCCAATGGTTACGCCATTGACTAAGGAACTTAAAATAGATGTCGTCTCAGTCGGAAAAATTATGGAAGTTTTTGCC